>NZ_JBUYEN020000048.1:0-49893 GCF_055229415.2 Bradyrhizobium sp. Leo114
GACTCGGAGTTACCGCGTGGTTCAACAACGATGTTTGGTGGTTATGGGTCCCGGTCAAGCCCGGGACGACCTAGGGAGAGAGCGGCCGCTCATTCGCGCACTCGTAGCCCGTAGGGTGGGCAAAGCGCAGCGTGCCCACCATCCACGGTCGGTGCAAGAGAAGGTGGGCACGCTGCGCTTTGCCCACCCTACGATTCTGATCGCAAGCTGAGCTACGGTGGTTTAAGACGTCGGCATGTCCGAGACATCGACGTTCAACACGCCACTACCGTTCGACGAACTGGCGGAAGCCATCAAACGGCGCCGCTCCACCTACGGACGGATCAGCGGCCTGCAGCTCGATCGCGCCGCGCCCGGCGAAGCCTGGTCATGCCTGCCCTATCGGCCGGTCTTCGTCGGCGACACGCAGACGGGCGTTCTGCATGGCGGCGCGGTCACCGCCATGCTCGACGAGACCTGCGGCATGGCCGTGCAGCTCGCGCTGGACGGCACGCGCGCGATCGCCACGCTCGACCTGCGCATCGATTACCAGAAGCCCGCGACACCTGGGCTCGATATCAATGCACATTCGATCTGCTATCGCGTCGCCCGCTCCATTGCCTTCGTGCGCGCGACCGCCTACCAGGAGTCCGAAGACGATCCGGTCGCCACCGCGACCGCCTGCTTCATGGTCGGCGCCAACCGCACCAACATGCTGTTCGACAAGGCGCGCCATGATGGCGAGCTGCCCGTGCTCGAAGCACCTGACGATCCCACCGGCCCGTTCGCAAACAGCCCGTTCGCGCGCTGTCTCGGCATCCGCCTCAGTGAGGATGGCACGCTGGCGATGCCTTTCTCGCCGAAGATCATCGGCAACCCACTGCTGCCCGCCATCCATGGCGGCATGACCGGCGCATTCCTCGAGACCGCCGCGGTCGTGGGCGTGACGCGCGAGCTCGGCGTTTCGGCACCGCCGAAGCCGATTGGCCTGACCATCAACTATCTCCGCTCCGGCCGCGCACTCGACAGCCACGCCAAGGTTTCCATCGTCAAGCAGGGCCGGCGTGTCGTCGCTTTCGAGGCGCAGGCCTGGCAGGATGACCCGACCAAGCCGATCGCCTCGGCGTTTGGTCATTTCATGCTGCGGCGATCACCTGGCCTGGATGAGGAATAGCCCCCCAACTATTTGCTCGAAACCGAAACCGCGGCATCGGGTTGAGGGCCCGGCGCCGTGACCTGCAGCGTCGCGGTCATTCCGGCACTCAACGTGATGCCTTCCGGCACGTAATCGATCGCGATGCGAACGGGAATCCGCTGGGCCAGGCGGACCCAACTGAAGGTCGGGTTGACGTTGGCGATCAGATCCGTGCCGATGACGTTTTCCCGATCCGTGATGGCACGAGCGACGCTTTCGACATGACCCTTCAGTGGCGCGTCGTACCCGAGCAATCGGATCGAAACGGCGTCTCCCAGGTTGATGAAGCGCAGCTTCGTTTCTTCGAAATAGCCGGCGATGTAGAAGGAATCCTGGTCCACGACGGCAAGGACCGGTTTTCCGGCCGTGACATAGTCGCCGCGGTTGAGAAGCAGATTGGTGACATGGCCGTTAACGGGCGACCGCACGTTGGTTCGTGCGAGGTTGAGCTTGGCGACGCCGACCTGCGCCACCGCCTGATCGGAAGCGGCGCGGGCCTCCAGCGTGGCGCTTCGCGCCTGATTGAGCGCTTCGACGGAGATCGCGGCGGCACTGAGCTTCTCGCGGCGATCTTGTTCCTCCTGCCGCTCGTCAAGCGTCGCCTTGGCTCCCGCGGCTGTGGCCTCCGCCTCCTCGAGCGCGAGCTGATAGCGCGCCGGGTCGACGACGAAAAGAATGTCTCCGATCTTGACTTGCTGGTTGTCCTTGACGCGCAGGTCGATGACGGCACCCGCGACATCGGGCGCGACGTTGACGACGTTCGCCCGCACCCGACCATCGCGCGTCCACGGCGTGTCCTCGTACAGCCGCCACAACCACCATCCTGCAAGGATCGCCGCCGCGACGGCCGCGATCGTAACCGCATATTGTGCGAAACGCCCGAGACTCGGCATGCCAACAGCTCACCAATGGCTCACATGCTCACGCCGACGACCAATGTGAGCAGAATGAGGTAGAGCGCCGTATTGAACAGCGCCGGATGCCAGACGATACGATAAAGGCCAATCCGGTCGAATACGAGCCGCATCAGCACCCAGATGACCGCGGCCGCTGCCATATAGGCAAGGAACGGAGAGACGTAGACGCCGCCGAGATTGATCTCCTTGATCATGCGGTTGCCGCCTCGCCAATGGACCGGGACGCAAGGCGTCGGTCGCCAAGGAAGAAGCCCTCATGCTGCTCGATGGTGGTCTGGATTCCATAGAGCGCATCGGCAACGACCAACAGGTCGCCCTCGGCCGAGAGCGCACGATGACGCGCCTGTTCGAGCAGAGGTGCGGGAGACGCCGAGGCATGTCCGGACAGGGTTGCCCGAAATGCGGCGGACAGGCCGCTCAACGCGCCCTCGATCGCATCAGCCACATCGCCCGGCACGTGCGGCAGTTCCCGTCGCAGGACAAGGATGTTCAGCCCGACGCGAAGCGCGGCAAAGCCGCTCTGCACCGATTGGCCATAGCGCGGCGATTCAGGGTCGAGCTGCGCCAACAGCGCATTGATGCGATCGAACGTCCGGCTCTCATACGCAGCACGCGTCTGCGGCGTTGCAGCTGTGGCAACGCGGGCCAGATCGCGCAACAAGCCGTGGATCAGACGGGTGGCCGCCACTTCTCGACCGAACGGACGGAACAACGCCAGCGAGACCGCGCCGAAGCCGATGCCGACCAAATAGCCTAGCGCGTTGTTGGCGAACGCCTCGAAGTCATAGGTCATCTGGTTGGAAATGCCGATCAGGCCGCCCGCGCCGAAGATCACGGGCATCACCATCGGAACGGCCTGAGGTATCGTGAGCAGCAACCCACAGACAAGGTAGAACGGCGCAAGCGCGACTACCAGCGCGGCAAACGTATTGAGCGTCGGCAACAGCACAAACAGGTAGGCCGCCGCGATGACGGCGCCGACAACCGTCATCCGAAAAAACATCGCCGCGCCCGCGGCCGGGTTGTCACGCGCACCCATGATCGCGCACATGATGCCGGCGAAGGTGACGGCGGTCGCACCATTGGGCCATGCCGAATAGATCCAGAACAGACTGGACAAGACGATCGTCAACGCAGCGACAACGCCGCCGGTCAACGCGAGCGCTGGCTCGCGATAGGGCTGAAAGGACGGCGCGGCTTCGCGCTCCGGGGGCAGCACTCCCAAGCCAATATGAGTCCGGATCCAGACCGCATCGCGCCAGATATCGATGATGTCCTGCAACCGCAGCAAGATGTTGCGCACCAGGAAGGCGTTCGGTGTACTTTCAAGCTCCCGCCGCGACGGCTGTGCGGCGTCGATCTCGGCCTGGATTCTCGCCGCATGACCTGCTTCCCGCCGCGATTCATCCGGCGTCGCGGATCCGGTCCAGGCGGCGATATGCGCCGTCGTCGCCTGCAGAAGCGGCCGCAGCCGCTCGACTCGCTGCGGGTCGCGTTGCCGCAGCAGCAATATCCGGTCATGAACCGAGACAAGATGCGCCAGCAGCGATAGCAGCTTCGCTTCGAACAGGCGGACCAGACTGTCCATCGCCCTGACCGCCGGCGTATCCAGATTGGCGAACACCCGTAACTGCTCCAGACCTACGACGGCAGCGACCATGCGGCGCCGGTCCATCTGAATTTCGGCCTCGACCGGTTCAGCCGACAGCCTGTCTCCCGCCCAGCGCGCCATCGTCGGCAGCGTCGATGACAGCGCATCAACCAGCGCGGCGCCTGCTCGTTGCGGAAACACGAGGTGGTGGACCACCGTTGCGCAGGCGATTCCGAGGATGATTTCCAGGCAACGCGCCACGGCAAAGTCAAAGGCGGTCTCCGGAGCGAGCGCTGCCGGCAGGCCGATGATGGCGGCCGAATAGCCGGAGAGCATGCCGACATAGGCCTGCGGCGCGTCGCGCAGATAAATGGAAACGGCTGTGCCCGCACCGATCCAGAGCGCGAGCGCAAGGCAAAATAGCTCTGGCGCATTGGAGAAGAGCGCGACCAGGACCAGCGATACGACCGCACCGATCACCGTCCCGAGCACCCTGTAGAGCGATTTGGCGAGCACCATTCCCGCGAGCGGCTGGGATACAACGTAGACCGTGGTGACGCTCCAGCTCGGTTGCGACAAGTCCAATTGAAATGCGATGTACAGCGCCAGCACGGCAGCGGCGAAGGACTTGAGCGAGAACAGCCAGTCCCGCCAGGAAAATCCGCGGATGATCGCGATCATGCTCCCCACCCGTGAGGCGGCCTTCGACACGGCCGTGCGACCTCGCATTCTCAAAGCAGATCAGGCGGCCAAGTTCCCGCTGTTCGCGTTGATCGTGACGCATTCAGCGCCCGGGTGCTCGCATGTCCGACCGCTCCAATCAGTTTGGCAATGCATCTGACCCCGCCGCGAGCCCCCAAAGGCCAATGCGCATCCATGTCAAATTGCCTAGAGATTTCAACGTGGCTCGCGGTCACATATTCGCGGCCCGCCTCAGCGGCCCAATTGAACAGGCCCGAGGCCGCGCGGCGCATGTGGCGGGCATTGGCGACCGACGCCTTGCTGCCGGGATACCGGCCAGCGACGATATCATCCGAGAGTGTGGCGATATCGCGCTTGGTGACCGTGCTCGCGGCCATCTTGCCGAGGCGCGGGCTGATAAACCGCCGCAGTGGCATCGCGGCCGAGCTGCGGCGCATCATTGGCGAGCCTGCAATGAAGGCCGTTGATCACGACGAGCTGCGGCGCGCGGCTTGATCAGCGGAAATGGGCGGTGACCGCCCATTTTAGCAGCGCCCGGTCAGTACATCCGCTGGCCGGGCTTTTTCTTTTGAAACACGCTGAAACGCGCCATCTGCCCGCTGGTGCATTAACGCGGCAGGGAGACAGCTCTCCCGTCAGGTTTTTCCGTCAAGGACTTCGGTTAGCACGGACCTGTTTGGTTGTATCTCGCCATCCAACCTTCTTGCTCCTTGGCTAACGCCAGTCCATGCGTTTAAAGCGCTTATACGCCGCTTTATCTTTCGCCCGCTCCGCCATCTCGGCGCAGTTCTGCGCGTTATCCCTAAATACATCGGACTGCTTCAGTTCATTATCGCACCTATCAACAGACGAAAAAAAATGGCCCCGGCTAGGGGCCATTTTCCGTTAGTCGTCCCAGTAGTGGTGACGCCTGATGATTACGTCGCGGTCGCCATAGCGATGATACCATCCGCGATGCCAGCCACGGTCATACCCATAGAACCCAGCACGGGGTCCGTAATAATCATGGTCGCGATAGTAGTCTCGGTCGCTGCCG
This sequence comes from Bradyrhizobium sp. Leo114, assembly GCF_055229415.2. NCBI lineage: Bacteria > Pseudomonadati > Pseudomonadota > Alphaproteobacteria > Hyphomicrobiales > Nitrobacteraceae > Bradyrhizobium > Bradyrhizobium sp. Leo114. Next base: position 5,421 of record NZ_JBUYEN020000048.1, read on the forward strand.
ATCCGAACACTAAAACCCTGAGCGCTTGCGACTGTAGGGGCCGCAACAGCGATGGTTGCTAACGCGGCGAGAACGTAAGAAAGCTTTCTCATGGTTCGTCTCCTCTCGTTAGTTACAACTGACAAGAAAACGAACGGCTGGCCGTGGAGTTTCGGGAACTGTGTCGGAACTTTTTTGAATGGATGTTCAGCAACATTGCGCAACCAGCCGCCAACTGCGGCCTTACTCGTTTGCAGGACGTCCCGATAATTCAATCGGAGCGCGCCCCGACGTGCTGCGGCGGCACCCTCAGGATTTCGAGCGGCGGAGATGGTTGCGGCGGCCCCGGCGCCGGCCATGATTTCGTTCTGCCACCCGATCTCGAACCAGACGCGCCGGTTCGGAGAGATGTAGGTCGGTCTCGGAAACCGGCCTGCCTTTTCCATTCGGATCACGTCGGCAGGTTCATCGGAGCGCGGCATGGCCGGAGTCTCTAGAACGGTACATAAATTTAGAGCGATTTGAAAAACTGCAAATACGCTCGCAGGGCGCGGTCGCGCGGACCCCGCGGCTTCGGCACCCTCCAAAGGACCCTGACGACCGATTGCGGACCTGCTAACTGAAGCGTAAGGCGCGCGCCCCCTTCCGCAAGGCGTAGGCCGTCAGTGCCTGCGCATTACGTCGAGCACCGAGCACGTCTTCAGAGATGCTCTACTTGCATTGCAGGTCAGCCGCAGCATCCATTCTTCGAGGGGTCGTTGTAGCTTGGAGTGTCATGGTAGTGCATCAATGGCTGAGGCCCTGCGTAGGCCCGCGCTGGAAGGCTGATGTGCTGCGGCGCTGTGCGGACGTGGTGATGCTCCGTGGCGAAGGCCATCGGGGTTGTCGCTAACACCGACAGAAAAGTTGCCGCTGCGAAAACTGAAAGACGAGACATTTGGACACTCCTTTGTTTGCGTTGAGCAACGATTGCGGAGTGAACTGAAGTGGAACTTAAGGGCTTGAGTTCAGCCCCTGAATACCAGACAGTCCTTATTACCGTCCGGCATCCGTTTTTATTCCCGCTGCTTGCGAGTTTGGGGGCGAAGAGGGTCTCGGACGAACTACTTCTTCTATCGCCATCAAGCGCCTTGGCGTTTTCAGACAGCCAAGACCGTAAGCGGCCGACGTTTCGCAATCCCATAGACATTCGTAGCAAGGACGCGCGCACGGTGCGTCCTTGGGCTTTCAGGACGAAGCGCGCCAGCGCACAGGGTGTGAAACTAGGGCCTATCGGGGCCCAGCCGGTTTCGGCGGCCCTTTCGTCGGCCCAGCAGAGATCAGAAAATGCCTTTATTTTCCGGCGCTTCCGCCGTTCTCAACAGGCCGAAAAAGCCACTAGACTTCAAGTCGTGTGGTCCTGGCGCCCCGACGCTGGCGCTAAGTTTTTTTGCGCGAAGAAATCCGCGCGAGAGGCGATGGTGGCAAAAAGCCCGGTCACCAAGGAGAGCACGAAGGAAACCGTAACACCATCGCGCAGGGAAAGCCGGAATGCTTCGGTTGAACCTGTGGTCCTACCCCCGTGCCTTTTGTTGCATGGGACCCATGGGTGCAACCAGCACCCGGCTTTCCCTGCGCCCTCTGTTCAATGAGAGGGTGAAAGTAAGCAAAACTCGGGCGGATTACGCCGCGAGAATGCGGACGCATATCCACTCACTCCACCGTCGTGCCCGCCAACGGGTCGACGCGTACGCGGCCCGATGACAGGCTCCGGCGGGCATCCAGTATCCCGCGGCTTCTCGGCTCAAGCACTACCGCCTCTGGAATACTGGATCGTCCGGTCAAGCCGGACGATGACCGCGCAAAGCTGTTTGAAATTTGAATCGGAACTCACCTCGTCATTGCGAGCGCAGCAAAGCAATCCATCGCGCCGCGTGTTGAGGCATGCGTTGCTTCGCTGCGCTCGCAATGAGGGAATACGTCGTCCACGAAAGCACGGGCGGGCCGCGACGTAAGGCCCGATCCGCCTACTCCGCCACTTCCACCTGGCGCGTGGTCGGGCCTGCGAGCGGCCGCTCTTCCATGATGGTGATGCACAGCGCAGCCGTTGCGAGCAGCACGGCGGCGGCGCCGAAGACGAAGCGGAAGGCGTTGGTCATGTCGGCGACCGGGATCGAGCTCACCTCGCCATGATGTTCGCCGGCAAGCGAGATGTCGGCGCCGAGCGCCATCAGCAGGATCGCGGCGAACGCCGCCACCGCGAACGAGGCCATCAGCGCGCGGAAGAAATTCATCGCACCGGTCACGGTGCCGACCTGCGAGCGCGCCACCGCATTCTGCAGCGAGACCACGCTGACCGGAAACGTCGTGCCGAGGCCGAGCGCGAACACCGACATCAGCGTGAGCAGCCCCCACAGCGGCAGCGTGGTCATCGCCATCGCCACGCCGCAGAGGGCGGCGACCGAGGTGCCGACGATCGCGACGCGCTTGTAATGCTTGGCACGCGCCATGGTCCGGCCGGCAATCGCCGCGCCGCAGGTCGAGACCGCGGCAAGCGGGATCAGCGCCAGCCCGGCCTCGCTGGCGCTGAGGTGATAGACCACCTCATAGTAGAGCGGCAGGTGCACCGTCAGCCCGACGATCGCGCCGAGCGCGCAACTGCCCGCGACGATCGCGAAAGGAACGACTGTTCCGCTCAGGAGCGACAGCGGCAGGAACGGCTCGTCCGCCCTGCCCGCGTGCCACACGAAGGTGGCGGCGAGCGCAAACGACGCGCCGATCATCGCCATGATCACCGGCGACAGCCAGGCAAAATGGTTGCCACCCCAGCTCAACACCAGCATGAATACGACAGCGGAGGCCATCAACAGGATGCCGCCAAGCCAGTCGACCTTGCGCCTGCGGTGGAACACCGGGATCTTGCCCATCTTCGGCAACAGCAGCGCCAGTGCGGCAAACGACAGCGGCAGGTTGATCCAGAAGATCATCGACCAGTGCAGGTGCTCGGCGAACACGCCGCCGATCACCGGCCCCGCGATGCCGCCGGCCATCCAGACGCTGCTGAAATAGGCCTGGTATTGGCCGCGCTCGCGCGGGCTGACCACGTCGGAGATCACGGTCTGCACGACCGGCATGATGCCGCCGCCGCCGAGCCCCTGCAGCCCGCGCGCCAGGATCAATATGGGCATGTTGGGCGCGACCGCACACAGGATCGAGCCGACGACGAACAGGCTGAGCGAGGTGATGATCATGGCGCGGCGGCCATAGATGTCACTCAGCGTGCCGAATACCGGCGCGACCGCGGTCGACGCCAAGAGGTAGGCCGTGATTACCCAGGACAGGTTGGAGACGTCGCCGAACTGGCGGCCGATGGTCGGCAGCGCCGTCGCGACGATGGTCTGGTCGAGCGCCGCCAGGAACATCGTGAGCATCAGGCTGATCACGATGGTGCGGACTTCGTCCGGGGCAAGCGGAGCCGGCGGCGCCAAGGGTGGCGCGTCGGCGAGGTCGATCACCTCGGTCGGCAGGCGGGACAGCTCTTCGGCTACGTCTGCAGGCAATGTCTGTCGGTCGGCAGGTTCACGGCTCTGCCGTTCGAACTTGTTCATCTCGGGCGCAATTTCTCGCTGCAGCGCAACGCCGCAATGGAATCGTTCTATGAATTTCAATCTAGGCAGCAAATTCCTGTTGAGGCAGGCGGCTCAGCGCATGGGCGCATTCCAAGGCCGCGTCATCCCAATGACGTGAGTTGCGCCTTGGACGAGACGCTACGATTTCGGCCGGTTTTTCAGTCGCGCCCGTTTCGGAAGCAGCGCCGGCCACCGCACGATGTGGTCCTCGAGCTCGGCATCTGGGATCTCGTCCTCGGTTCCCTGCACCCGGCCGCGCACGGAGACGCCGGCCTCGTGCACGGTGTTCGGGTCGCCGGAAATCAGCGGGTGCCACCAATAGAGATCGCGCCCTTCCGCCACCAGTTTGTAGCCGCAGCTCGGCGGCAGCCAATTGAGGCTACGGACATTCTCCGGCGTCAGCCGGACGCAGTCCGGAACCTTGTCGGACCGGTTCGGATAGTCCTTGCAGGCGCAGCGCCCCGCATCCAGGAGTTTGCAGGAGACGTGGGTGAAGTAGATTTTCCCGGTGTCCTCGTCCTCGAGCTTCTCCAGGCAGCAGCGCCCGCAGCCGTCGCACAGGCTTTCCCATTCGACATTGGACATTTGCTCCAACGTCTTGGTTTTCCAGAAAAATCCCTCCTGGTTCGAGGCGCGCTTGGGTGGTGCGGTCATGGACATCGAAGAATTTGGTTTAACTCGGCTCGCACCCCATCTAGGGGCGGCAGTGGCAGGCGCGCAAGCGGGCTCATCTAAAGGCGGCCGAACGAGTTCACAAACAGGTTCAGCCTGACATTAAAATCGCAAGCAACACCATTGGTTTATAGCCTCCGCTCAGATAGAAACAACAACCGAGTCTCCCAGGTGACGCGAACAGCGCCTTGGGTTTGCCGCAACATGGAATCAAGACGCTCGACCGGTGCCCAAATGGATGGGCACGTGAGCGGTTTCTAAACGAGCAAGGGCCCCGGTGCGCCAGATCCTACCGCCGCAGTGGACGACCAAGCTCCGGAACTTCTTTCTGGACCTGGATGCGCGCATCGACTCCACGCTGTTCTCCTCCGCCAGGGGACTGCGTGAGCTTTATGAGCGCTATTCCACCTTCATGGACCGCTTCTATGTCGGCCGCTGGAAGCGCTGGGTGTTCATCGAGCCGCTGTCGGAAGCCGCCACCATGGGGCTCGGCGGCATGGTCGTGCTGCTGGCGCTGGCGATCCCGGCGTTCCGCGAAACCGCCGATGACGACTGGCTGAAGAAGTCCGATCTCGCGGTGAGCTTCCTCGACCGTTACGGCAATCCGATCGGCAGCCGCGGTATCAAGCATAACGACTCGATCCCGCTGGAAGACTTTCCGGACGTTCTGATCAAGGCCACCCTCGCCACCGAGGACCGCCGCTTTTACGACCATTTCGGCATCGACATCGCCGGCACCGCCCGCGCGCTTGTCACCAACGCGCAGGCCGGCGGCGTGCGCCAGGGCGGCTCCTCGATCACGCAGCAGCTTGCCAAGAACCTGTTCCTGAACAACGAGCGCACCATCGAGCGCAAGATCAAGGAAGCATTCCTGGCGATCTGGCTCGAGCACCGCCTCAGCAAGAACGAGATCCTGAAGCTCTATCTCGACCGCGCCTATATGGGCGGCGGCACCTTCGGCGTCGACGGCGCGGCGCATTTCTACTTCAACAAGTCGGCGCGCGACGTCAATCTGGCGGAAGCCGCGATGCTCGCCGGCCTGTTCAAGGCACCGACCAAATACGCACCGCATATCAACCTGCCGGCGGCGCGCGCCCGCGCCAACGTCGTGCTCGATAACCTCGTCGATGCCGGCTTCATGACCGAGGGCCAGGTGTTCGGCGCCCGCCGCAATCCCGCTGTGGCGGTCGACCGGCGCGACGAGAATTCGCCGAACTACTATCTCGACTGGGCATTCGACGAGATGCGCAGGCTCGTGGACACCTTCCCGAAATCCTACACCGAGCGCGTGTTCGTGGTCCGTACCGCCATCGACATGAACGTACAGCGCGCCGCTGAGGAAGCGATCGAGAACCAGCTTCGCCAGTTCGGCCGCGATTATCACGCGACCCAAGCGGCGACCGTTGTCGCCGATCTCGACGGCGGCGTGCGCGCGATGGTCGGCGGCCGCGACTATGGCGCCAGTCAGTTCAACCGCGCCACGGACGCCTACCGGCAGCCCGGCTCGTCGTTCAAACCCTATGTCTACACCACGGCGCTCCTGAACGGGTTCACGCCGAACTCGAAGATCGTCGACGGCCCCGTGTGCATCGGCAATTGGTGCCCGCAGAACTATGGCCACTCCTATTCCGGCTCGGTGACGCTGACGCAGGCGATCACGCGCTCGATCAACGTCGTGCCGGTGAAACTCTCGATCGCGCTCGGTGGCAAGGAAGGCCCGAAGGCCGGCCGCGCCAAGATCGTCGAAGTGGCCCGTCGTTTCGGCCTCAAGGCGCCGCTGCCGGATACGCCGTCGCTGCCGATCGGCTCCGACGAGGTCACCGTGGTCGAGCATGCGGTCGCCTACGCGACGTTCCCGAACAGGGGCCGGTCCGTCACGCCGCATTCGGTGCTGGAAGTCCGCACCGGCGCCGGCGACCTCGTCTGGCGCTGGGACCGCGACGGTCCGCAGCCGCGGCAGGCGATCCCGGCCTCCGTTGCCGCCGACATGGCGGGGATGATGAGCCACGTGGTGAGCGAAGGCACCGCCCGCCGCGCCGCGCTCGACGGCATTCCGACCGCCGGCAAAACCGGCACCACCAACGCCTATCGTGACGCCTGGTTCGTCGGCTACACCGGCAACTTCACCTGCGCGGTCTGGTACGGCAATGACGACTACTCGCCGACCAATCGCATGACCGGCGGCTCGCTGCCGGCACAGACCTGGCACGACATCATGGTCGCCGCGCATCAGGGCGTCGAGGTCCGGGAAATTCCCGGCATCGGCATGGGCCAGAAACTGCCGAAGGAGCCGGCGGCGCAGGCGAATGCCGCGCCCAAGATACTCGAGACCAAGCCCGGGCCGCCGCCAGTGCTGACCAAGCGCGGCGCCGATATCCTGGTGCGGGTCGAGAAAATGCTCGACGATGCGGCCAGGACGTTGGGCAAGACGTCGTCCAACGCGCCGGCGCAACCGGATAAGCCGTCGTCCAGCGCACTGGCGTTCCCCGAGAATTACATCACGGCGGCCGGCGACCAGGCGGCGCCACCGACGCCGCGCAAGAACTAGAGCATGATCCGGCCAGTGATCGCTTCGGAGCTGTAAGGCCGTGCGGCTGATCCTCATCACCTTGCTCGCGCTGATCGTTGCCGCCGGGATCGGGCTCGGCTCGACTTACGTCGCCGCGACGCGCGGCACCAATATCGGCACGCTGAAGATCGGCGCATGGACCGCGCGGCCGCGGAACGGCACATCCGACATCGACCCCTACAACCGCGCGATCATCGCCCGCTCGGGCGAATTGCCTGTTGGCACCGGCGACGGCATCGGCTTCACCGCCACCACCGATGACAACAAGAAACCGCTCGACGGACGCTGCGACGTCGTCGTCAGCGGCGTCACCCCGCCGGCGCGGTTCTGGACGCTGACGCTGTTCGACAACAAGGGCCGTCTGGTGGCGAATTCGCTGCAGCGCTACGGCTTCACCAGCCAGGAGATCATCCGCGCATCCGATGGCACCTTCGAGATCCGCATCGCCTCGCGCTCGCGCGCCGGCAACTGGCTGCCGACGGGCGGCATCGAGCGTTACGCGCTGATGCTGCGGCTCTACGATACGCCGGTCGGGGTGGCGACGCGGACCCAGCGCGACGCGCCGATGCCGACGATTTCGACGGTGGGCTGCCCATGATCCGCCTCGCCTTCACGATCATCGCAGGCGTGCTGCTGGGCGGCGTGGTGCACCTCGTCAGCGTGCTGGCCCTGCCGCGGATCGCCTCACAGGATGCCTATTCGCGGCTGACGCCGATCACAAAGCTCAACGCGGTCACGCCACTGCCATCAGCGGATCCCGGCAATTCGCTGATGCCGTTTATGGACCCGGCATTCGCGATGGCGATCTGCCGCTACGATCTCTCGACCGGGCCGATCAAGCTGACGGTGCCGGTGAGCCAGGCCTATACCTCGGTGTCGTTCTACACTCGCAACGAGCTCGCCTATTACGCCATCAACGACCGCTCCGCCGGCAAGAAGGTGATCGAGCTCGATTTGATGACCGAGGCGCAGCACAACGAGCTGCCGGAGGATGAGGACGTCACCGCCGCCGACCGACTGATCATCGATTCCCCGACCACGACCGGCCTGATCCTCCTGAAGGCGCTGGCGGCCGAGCCAGGCCTGATGCCGCAGGCCCAGGCCTCGCTCGCGGCCGCAAGCTGCAAGGTGCAGGCCTGGCCGCCGGCACCGAAGCAGGCCGAAATCCCGCTCCCCGCCCCTGCGCCCGCGGCACGGCCTTCCGGCAAGCGCTAGACTGCCAGCCCTCATGGTGAGGAGGCGCGCAGCGCCGTCTCGAACCATGAGGCCCGTGGCCCATCCTTCGAGACGCGGGCTTACGCCCGCTCCCCAGGATGAGGTCTGTGCGCGGTGGCGCGGTCGTTAGCCCTTCACGACCCTTGCGTGCCCGATCACCGGCGGCTGTGCGGCGACTGGCGGATTGGCGGTCAGCACGGCAAGCTCGCCGATCAGGCGGTCGGCATCGGCCGCGACGTTGTCGGGCGCCTGGATCACCAACCGCTCCAGCGCCCAGCGATAGGACGAGATCCGCCGCTCCAGGCATTGCTGGACCCACTGCACGATCAGCGTGTTCTCCTCCATCCGCGCGATCGCATCAGCCCGCTCCCGCGGCGACAGGTCCGACACCATGCCGAGGCTGGCATTGCGCTTACGGTCGAGCTCGATGACGCGCCACGCCGTCGCAAAGAAAGGGTCGAAACGTGTGATGTCGTCGCGCACGTCGTCGATCAGCTGCATGTAGCGGGAAGTGTGCGCGCGGTGGGGCTCATCGATCAGCGCCCGCCCGTAAGCGGTGCGGTCGAACACCACCTTCTGTCGCCATGGCGATGGCAGCGGCTGATAGTCGCCGAACACGCTCTTCCAGGCCGGCCGCGAATGCGGCGGCTCGATCAGGGGATAGGCGAGATCGCGGAGCTGGCGCTCGTTCTCGGTAAGCTGGAACTGCGAGGGCCTCATGCCGATGCTGCCGGTCGCTTCCGCGCCGAGCCAGCGGTGCATGTCGTCGTTGCGGAAGTCGGCGCGGGTGCGACCGAAATCACCGCCGCTGCAGCCGCCGAGCGCCGTGCCGATCAGCAGCAGCGCCACTACCGGGCGTGCGCGACGGCGTCCCGTGCTCCGGCTCGGAAGACCCCCCTTCCACATCTCAAACGTCCAATCGTCAGGTGCGCCGCCGACGACGGCGACGAGGCGCTGCACCTTCTGCCGGCCCGCGTCCACCGTCGCTCTGCTCGGTTACGCGCTCAATCCGGATAACGGGAAGGATCAGAACAGTCCCCATGCCATCGCTCGCAGCGCCACCCATGACTGCGCCCGGCCGCCGCGAAGCCGCATCCGCCGGAAACTCAATGATGGTGCCCATTTCTGTTCTCTCTGCCTGCCGCGCGGCGATGATTTGCGAGGCGACGTCCGGATTAAGAACCGCACGTGGTTAACGACCTCTTAATCGGAGCCGCCGGTCGATTACCGATGTGGCGAGTGTGCCTTATTCGCCAGATCGCTTCCGTCAGATAGTTCACATTTTAACGGATGCCTTCACGGCTCGTTTTCCTTAACCGGCTCTTAAAGCCGCCGACATAGGCTGGCGTCAGAACGTTTTGCGCATTCTCGAAAGTCGCGTACGCCTTCCCATGAGCGCAGCTCCAGTCATTCCAGGCCTCGACGGGCTGATGACCCTCTCTCGTCGCGAGGGCGTCGACATCCGTCCGACGCTGCTGCGCGTGCTCACCGACCTCTATGTGCAGGCCAAGGCTCATTCGGCTGATGAAGAGCGGCAGTTCGTCGAACTTGCCTCGCGCCTGATCGACCAGGTGGACGATGCGACGCGCGCGGCGGTGCGGGCGCGGCTCTCGGTCTATCCGGCGACGCCGGAGGAGCTTCTCGGCAAGCTTAGCCTGCGGCGCACCGATCCGGACCAGCCGTTGCCGGTCGCCGCTGAAATCGCTGGGCCGCCGTCTCCACCATTGCCGGTCCAACCCCCGACCGAAGCGCAGCTTCGGATGGCAGCGAGCCTCGCAATGCGGCCCAACGATGCCGCAGAGATCACCGACATGTTCTTCGCAGCGACGGCCAGCGAACGGGTCCAGATCCTGCAGAACATCGTGCAGACGCCGCTGAAGGCATCAGCCCGGATTCCTGCAGCGCGCGCCGCGCGCGCCATCGAAATCCTGGAAATGGCGGCCTTCGCCGAAGACATCGAGAATTTCGCGCGCGAGGTCGGCGAAGCCCTGATCCTGCCGTCGCGCATCGCCGAGCAGGTGGTGAATGATCCCGGCGGCGAGCCGCTGGCCTGCGCGGCGAGAGCGCTGAACATGCCGAGCCCGGCGTTCCAGCGGGTGCTGATGTTCCTCAATCCGGCGTTGGGTTCATCGGTGCACTACGTATTCCGCTTGTCGCGAATGTACGATCGGCTGAGCGAGCGCACGGCGCTCATCATGCTCGCTGCATGGCGCGGCTCGACCATGGCGGTCGCGCGCGCCAAATATCGCCCCTCGCTCTACGACGACGAGCGCCATCGCGCGCGCTCCACATCTGCCGATAGGCGCCCGGCGGGTCAGCCGGGCGATGCGCCCGCGATCCGCTCGCAGAGCTCCGGACGCTAGAGCATTTCGGTTCTGATTGAATCAGAACCGAAGCTCCAGATTCTTGTTTTGACGCGTTTTCTTCACGCGAACCGGTCTCCACTTCGCTCGAAAACGCTCTAACCCTTCGCCAGGTCGAGAAAGTGCCGTCCGGCCTTGTCCTCGGTCTCGACGACCCAGACATCGGGATCGAACCGGATTTCCTTGGCGAGCCGTTGCTCCACCGATGATTCCGGTACCGGCTCCTTCGTCATCGGCACGAAGATGCGGTCGAACGGCCGGCTGTCTTCATAGGCTGTCTGCGGCGCAGGCGTGTAAAGCATGGCGTTGCCGTCGAGCAGCGCCACCTTGACGAACACCGCCCCCGCCTCCTCCGCGCCGCGCCGGCGCACCGCACCGAACACGCCTTCCTTCTGGCAGCGCCGCAGATATGCGGACACCCAAATGCTTGATTTCAATCGCATTGCACAACGATAAGCCGGTCGCGAGATCAGCGCCAGTGCCTCTCCGCTCGTTTTGTGCGAGGCGCTCAACCGAACCGGGCGAGCCCGTGGCCTCGCAAGAGCCGCCCGATTTGCCAATTTTTCCACAAGGCACCAACACACCGCGACTCTTTGTCACGCAACTAAAACAAGCCGAATTTCCCGAGAAAATCGACATCATTTGCCGCAGATGGGCGAGCTTCCGCCTCTAGCGATTGCAACTTCATCCCGATGTCGCGCGACCGTCATGACCGATTGGTTAACGGACCGGGCTACGATCCATTTTCCAGGGGAAAGCAATGTCAGGACGTCATCAACACCATCACGCGCATCACCACGGCGGGAAGAAGCTGTTCGGAACGAAAAGCGACGACGATCTTTTCGGGTCGGACCGCAATGACATCATCTTCGGCCTTCGGGGCGACGATCTGATCGACGGAGGCAAAGGCAACGACACGCTGTTCGGTGGAAAGGGCAACGATGCCCTGATTGGCGGCGAAGGTAATGACCGCCTGTTCGGCGGCCCCGGACGGGATCTGCTGCTTGGCGGCGCCGGCAAAGACGAACTCAGCGGCGGTGACGGCGACGACAAATTCCTGTTCCGCAAGGGCATGGGCGCCGACACGATCGAGCATCTCGATCTCGGCGACCGCATCGATATCCGCGACTTCCATGTCGCCTCCTTTCGGGCGCTGATCGACTCAGCCCGACAGGTCGGCCACGACGTTCAGATCAGCTTCGGCAATGGCGACAAGCTCGTCATCGAGGATACGCGGATCGCGAACCTTCATGCCGAACAATTTATCATCGCAGATGAGGTCAAGGGTCCGTCAAGCTCGCAGACGCCCTACCTCCTCAGCAGCGATTCCTATGTCTACACCCAATCATTGCTGACGACGGGCGACAGTGTCGGTGGCTATAAGATGGCCGGTATTCCCGACGGCCTTGGCGCATTCGACAATGGCGATGGGACCTTCACCGTGCTGATGAACCACGAGATCGGCGCAAACCTGGGCGTTGCGCGCGCTCATGGCGGCACCGGCGCGTTCATCTCGGAATGGGTGTTCGACAAGACCACGCTGCAGGCGGTGTCGGGCAAGGACCTCATCCACGATGTCTGGCTCTACGACGCGACGACCAAGAGCTATGTCGATCACAACGCCGGCAACAGCCCGGTGTCGCTCAACCGCTTGTGCTCGGCCGATCTTGCCGATCAGGGCGCGTTCTACAACGCGGAAACCGGCCTCGGCTTCAACGGCAGGCTCTATCTCAACGGTGAAGAGTCAGGCGTCGAAGGGCGGGCATTCGCCCATATCGTGGGCGGTGCGCAGGGCGGCAATAGCTATGAGCTCGCCTGGCTCGGCAACATGTCCTTCGAGAACGTAGTCGCCAATGCGCATACCGGTGACAAGACTGTGGTCGCGGCGCTCGACGATGGCCAGAACGGCCAGGTCTACTTCTACGTCGGCGACAAGAAGGCGACCGGTAACGCCGTCGAGAAGGCCGGCCTGACCGGCGGCCATTTCTTCGGCATTCACGTCAGCGAGTTGGAAGGCGCGTTGAACAACAACGAGCCGAACACCGCCTCCCCGCTCGGGACGGACGAGAAGTCGACCTTCTCGATGATCGATCTCGGCGACGTCAGCGGCATGACCGGCGCTCAGATCGATGCGGCAAGCGAGGCCGCCGGCGTCACCAGCTTCCTTCGTCCGGAAGACGGCGCCTGGGACACGCTCAATCCGAACCGCTTCTACTTCGTGACGACGGACGCCTTCAATGCTCCGAGCCGGCTGTGGGCATTGGACTTCAACGATGCCAGCAACCCGGCCGCGGGCGGCACCATCAAGCTGCTGCTCAACGGCACCGAAGGGCAGCAGATGTTCGATAACATGACCGTCGATGCCAACGGCAAGATTGTTCTCTGCGAGGACGTCGGCAACAATGCGCATCTCGGCAAGGTCTGGCAGTACGATCCAGCAACCGACAAGCTGACGCAGCTCGCCGAGCACGATCCGAGCCGCTTCACTTCGGGCGGCGCGAACTTCCTCACCCAGGACGAGGAATCGTCCGGCGTTATCGACGTCTCGCACATCCTCGGCAACGCCGGTGAGAACGTCTACCTGATCGATACCCAGGCCCACTTCAACGTCGGCGGCGAACAGGTCGAGGGTGGTCAGCTACAACTGATCCACCAGTATCTGGTCTGATGGCGATCATGACGGACGGGCCATTCCCCGTCCGTCACCAAGCCGTGGACTTGCCCTTGGACTTGCGGAGGCGCGGGTTCTTCCCCGCCTCCGCATCCATGCTTTCAAACCGCGCCCCTCACCTGCAATCTGCGGAGCAATTCCCCGTGATGCCAATCGCGCAAGCAAACCGTCCTGCCGCGGAATCGGAATTGCATATAGCGCTAGCATCCTGCCGCGCCGCGCTGATCGCAATCGCGATGTTCAGCGGACTAATCAACCTGCTGAGCCTGACCGGCTCGCTGTTCATGCTGGAAGTCTATGATCGCGTGCTGCCGAGCCGCAGCGTGCCCACGCTTGTCGGTCTCAGCGTCATTGCAGCCATGCTGTTCGTCTTCCAGGGTATCCTGGAGCTGACGCGTGGACGCATGCTGCTTCGGATCGGAAACCAGATCGACTGGCGTGTCAGCGACCGCGTCTATGATCTGGTGATACGTCTGCCGCTCCGCACCCGCGGCGGCGGCGACGGGCTGCAGCCGGTCCGGGACCTCGACACCATCAGGTCGGTGCTATCAGGGGCTGGCCTGCCGGCGCTGTTCGATTTGCCATGGCTGCCGATCTATCTCGTGATCTGCTTTGCGTTCCACCCGTTGATCGGCAGCACCGTGCTCGGCGGCGCGCTCGTGCTGGTGATCCTGACGCTGCTCACCGATCGCTTGTCCCGCCGCTCGGTGCAAAGGGCGTCAATCCATGCCGCCGCGCGTAACCGGCTCGCTGAGGCGAGCCGGCGCAATGCGGAAGTCTTGGCTGCGATGGGGATGTCCGCGCGTTTGCTCGCGCGCTGGCGCGAGCTCGGCGATGCCTATCGCCGGCAGCAGAAAATCGCCGGCGACATCTCGGGCGGTTTCGGCGTCGTCGGACGCATGCTGCGCATGATGCTGCAATCAGCCGTCCTTGCGGTGGGCGCCTACCTCGTCATCCACCAGGAGGCATCCGGCGGAATCATCATTGCCAGCTCGATCCTGACAGGCCGCGCGCTCGCGCCCGTCGACCTCGCGATCGCCAACTGGAGGAGTTTCGTTGCGGCGCGCCAGAGCTGGCGGCGGCTGGCGAAACTGCTGGCAGCCATCCCCGCGCCCGCGGCGCAGGTGCCCCTGCCCGCGCCGAGCCGCACGCTGCTTGCGGAAAAACTCTCCGTCACCGCTCCGGAATCCGAAAAGCTGCTGGCCACCGACGTCAATTTCGTCCTCAAGGCGGGCAGCGCGGTCGGGATCATTGGCGCCAGCGGATCGGGAAAATCCTCGTTGGTCCGAGCGCTTGTCGGCGCATGGCGGCCGTCGCGCGGTGTCGTCCGACTGGACGGCGCGGCGCTGGAGCAATGGTCCTCCGAGACGCTCGGAAATCACATCGGATATCTGCCGCAGGACGTCGAGCTGTTCGAAGGCACCATCGCCGAGAACATCGCGAGATTTGTCCCGAACCCGCCGATGGAAATGGTGCTCGCGGCCGCAAACGCAGCCGGCATCCATCAGCTCATCGTCGGCTTGCCGGAGGGATACAACACCCAGATCGGCGAACAGGGCGCGCGCCTCTCCGCCGGCCAAAGGCAGCGCGTCGCACTCGCCCGCGCGCTGTATGCGGATCCCTTCCTGGTCGTGCTGGATGAACCCAACTCGAACCTGGACGCCGAAGGCGAAGAGGCGTTGACCCGCGCGATCCTGGCGGTTCGGGCTCGGGGCGGCATCGTCGTGATCGTCGCGCACCGATCGAGCGCGCTCGCCGCCGTCGACTTCGTAATGACGATGGCCAACGGCAGGCAGCAAACCTTTGGCCCCAAGGACGAAGTGTTGTCGATGCTGACCCGACGAGAACCACCCCCCGCAGGGCCATTCAAGGTCGTTCCTCAAACCGCGACATCGACATGACCGAGAGCACATTTCGCGGCGAAGACCGCAGCCTGCGCCACCATCTGATCGGCGGAATGGTTATCGCGCTCGTGCTGACCGGCGGCATCGGCGGCTGGGCCGCCACCACGGAATTGTCAGGCGCAGTTACTGCATCCGGATCGGTTGTCGTCGATTCCAATGTGAAGAAAGTCCAACATCTGACCGGCGGCATCGTTGGAGAATTGCTGGTCCGCGAAGGCGATCATGTTCGCGCCGGAGATACCCTGGTGCGACTCGATGAGACCGCGCTGCGGGCCGGCCTTGCCATCTACGCCAAAGGCTTGGATGAGATGCGCGCCCGCAAGGCCCGCCTCAGCAGCGAGCGCGATGGCGCCGACCGGGTCGTGGTCCCGCCCGAGCTGCTCGATCGCCCCTCGCCGGAGTTCGTCACGGCGCTCGATAGCGAACGCCGATTGTTGGAGCTGAGAGCCACAGCGCGCCGGGGGCAGAAGTCGCAGCTTCGCCAGCGCATCGCGCAGCTCGAAGATGAAATCCGTGGCTACGCCGCCCTGCAGGAGGCCAAGGCGGAGGAGATCGAGCTGATCCAGCGCGAGCTTACGGGCGTACGGACACTCTGGGAGAAGAACCTGATCCAGATGAGCCGGCTGACGGTTCTCGAGCGCGAAGCCGCGCGCCTCAAGGGCGAACTGGCGCAGTCGATGGCCGCGACGGCGCAGGTGCGCGGCAAAGTCACCGAAATCGAATTGCAGATCATCCAGATCGATCAGGACCTCAGCAGCGAGGTCGCCAAGGAGCTGCGCGAGATCGACGGCAAGATCGGAGAATTCATCGAACGCAAGGTCGCAGCGGAGGATCAGCTCAAGCGGGTCGACATCCGCGCCCCTCAGAACGGGATCGTGCACCAGCTCAGTGTCCACACGGTCGGCGGCGTGGTCAGCCCGGCCGAGCCGGTCATGCTGATCGTGCCGGAGGCCGATCTTCTGACCGTGGACGCCAAGATCTCGCCTGGAGATATCGATCAGCTCCATGTCGGACAGGCGGCGAACCTGCGGTTCTCCGCTTTCAACCAGCGCACCACGCCGGAAATCCAGGGCACGATCAGCCGCATCTCGGCAGACGTGACATCGGACCAGCGCACCGGCCAGAGTTTCTACACCGCACGGGTGGCGATCACGCCCGAGGAGCTGGCGCGATTGGGAGACGCGAGACTTCTGCCGGGAATGCCGACCGAAATCTTTGCCAAGACCCATGATCGCAGCGTGCTGTCCTATTTCATCAAGCCGCTGTCCGACCAGATTGTCCGGGCTTTCCGCGAGCGCTGAACAACCTTGCTGATCGGTTCAGCGGAGTAGAGGGTCCGGGGGCGATCCGCGAGGCATCGAGCCGTTGCGCAGGCCTACTCGACCGGGTGTCCGATCATTGCCGAGAGTTCGCGCACGACTCGGTCCGACATCTGGCCGGTCACCGGCAGCTTGCGGTCGCGCTCGAATTTGGCGATTGCGGCCTGGGTGTCGGAACCGATGGTGCCGGTCGGCTTGAGCTGGCCGTAGCCATATTCGGTGAGCGCCCGCTGCACCGCTGCGATACGCTTCGATGTCGCACTCTGGGTGGTCTCGCCGCGCGAGGGGATCGGCGCAGGCGGCCGGATGACATTTGCCGGAGCCGGCGGGGCTGAAGTCGACTTCAGCACGAGATTGGTCATCGGGTCGGAAGTCTTGGGATCGGGAGTCTTGGAATCGGAAGTCTTGGAAACAGAAGCCTTGGAGTCGGAGGCCCGCGGTTCCGCCCTTGGTTCGGCAGGCTTCGCAGGCTCGGCGGGTTTTGCTTCCACCGGCTGAGATTCAACCGGACGCGCAGCTGCCTCGACAGGCCGCGAACGCGGCAGCGGGCTGGTGACGGCGGGCGCCGGCGGCGGCAGCGTCACGACCGAACCGAACATCGGCGATGGATGACGGCCGGCCTGCAGGAACAGCGCGTTGGTGACGATGGCAATGACGGCGCCGGCCGCGAGCACGGCGGCGACCGTGTCCTTCGGACTGTGCAGCAGCACGCGCACCACGAGGCCGCGCTCTTCCTCGGCTTCGATCGCAACCGCCTGCGCGCCACGACGGCGGCGGCGCGGCATCTCGTCATCGTCGGCGACTTTTCTAGGCACTCTTCTTCACCTGCTGGGCTTGTTCTTGTAATCCCGATCGCAACGCGGGCTTCAGCGTCGCGATCTTGCCGGAAGGCTCCTGCACTGGCGGCGGCGCAAACGAGAGCGGCAGCGTCACCGTCACGGTGGTGCCTTCGCCAAGCTTGCTCTCTACACTCATCTCGCCCTGGTGCAAGCCGACCAGGCCCTTCACGATCGACAGCCCAAGTCCCGTACCCTCATGGCGGCGCTGATAGGTCTTGCCGGCCTGGAAGAAGGGATTGCCGATCCGTTTGAGATCGTCAGCATCGATGCCGACGCCGGTATCGGTGATGCGGAGCATCAGCCGCGATCCCTCGACCGCAGCCGACACCGTGACGCTGCCACCGCGCTCGGTGAACTTGATGGCGTTGGATACGAGATTGAGCGTGATCTGCTTGAAGGCGCGCGGATCTCCGTTCATCATGGGCAGATCCTCCGGCGCGCGGGTGATCAGATCGACGCCGTTCTCCCGCGCCTTCAGCGCCAGCAGGTTGCAGCAGTTGAGCAGCGCCGGGCGCGGCGCGAAAGGCTCGGGCGCAATCTCGAAGGTGCCCGTTTCCATCTTGGACATGTCGAGGATGCCGTTCACCACCGACAACAAATGCTGGCCGGAATCACGGATGAGCTGCGCATATTCCTTGCGGCGCGCCGCATCGAGCATCAGCACGTCTTCCTGGGCGATCATGTCGGAGAAGCCGATGATGGCATTCAGCGGCGTGCGCAATTCGTGGCTCATGGTGGCGAGGAACCGCGTCTTCGACGCGTCCGCCTGCTCGGCAGCGTTGCGCGCCTGCTCCAGCGCCTCCTGCTGCATCTTGCGATCGGTGACGTCGCGAATCACGGCAACGACTTCGCCCTCGCCGGCGGCCTGATCGAGCGGGCGGCAGCGCATCTCGACCCAGATGAAATCCGCCGACTGCATCAAACCGCGCGGCGCCTCCCGCCGCAGGCGGAATTCGACGCTGCGTCCCTCGCCGCCCCGTGCTGCATCCGACAACGCAGTGAGATAGGCCGGACGATCGGCGACATGGACGCGATCGAACAGGCCGTGCCCCATCAGCCGCGGCGCCGCCACGCCGAGCATCGCTTCCGCCGCCGGCGAGATGAATTGCACCGCGCCGTTACGGCTGTGGCGCGACAGCACGTCGCACATGTTGTGCGCCAGGAGACGGTAGCGTTCTTCCTCGCGATAGAGCAGCGCCACGCTGGTACGCGCGAGCGACTCGGCGCCGAAAGCAAGACCCGCGGCATAGAGCGTCGCTGAAACGACACCGAACCCGATCAAGGCGCCCTGCAACGGCGCGCTCAGATTTGACGGCGGCAGCAGGTGGAAATGGCCGAGCACGATCAAGGCCGCCGCACATGACATCGCAAGCGCAAAAGCGAACGCCACCACGCGGCGCGAGGCCGACAGCGCCGCCTCGATCGGAACGACGATGAGCCAGACCGCGGCAAAGGATGCGATCCCGCCGGTGGCCGCCGCCACAATCATGACGAAGCCGGCAAGCGCCAGCGACGACAGCACATGCGCGCCTTCATAGCGGCCGGTGCGCGACAGGAACCAGGACAACAGGATCGGGGCGATCAGCCACGCGAAAGCGGCAACCTCGATCGCGGTCGGCGCGCCGCGCAGCGCGAGATAGACCGGAAACGCAGCGAACGCCGCCAGGCTGCCGAGCAGACGCGGCGCCATGAAGGCGCGATGCCGCGCCCGCGTCAACGCATCATATCTCGCCGACGGATGCAGCAGGGCATCGAGACAATCGCGGATAATACTCAAAACACTCACGGCTTTCGCGCTTTCCGATCCTGCGTCAAAGACGAGTCGGAACGCCCCCTTCATCTTGGACTCACCGTGTCAGAGTGAACTTAAGCGAACGCTAAGGCACAGCGCCCAGCCGCCAGACTCCGTGCATTCGCACGGCTTTTGCACATCACAGCGGGCGCATTTGGCGCGGATGGTGAACGCAAGGTTTCCGCGATCGATAACCTTATGGTTTCGAAATGGTGGATAGACCGGGCTCGTGCTGCTCGCCGGCATCAATCGAAAATTTACAGCGAATCAACGCGCCCGCGCATTTCGGCACGCATTTTCCGCGAATTTTCGACGATTTAACTTCAAGGCAAACACTTGCGTTTTATTGACCGCTGCTAGTCACGTGCGAATTGCGGATCAACCGCAAACGAAGATGACGGGGTCGCGAGATGTTTTTCCTGCTGCGCATGGCATTCTGGCTCGGGCTCGTGCTCGTGCTGCTGCCAAGGGACAAAACACCTGAATCGGAAAAGCTGCCGCAGATCGGCGCCGCCGAAGCCGTGCAGGCGGCGACCGCTGCTGTCAGCGACATGGGCCAGTTCTGCAAGCGCCAGCCTGCGGCTTGCGAGGTCGGCGGCCAGGCTGCGACCGTGATCGGTCAGCGCGCCACCGACGGTGCAAGGAAAATCTATCAGATCATCATCGACAAGAAGTCGCCGGACCACACCGGCTCGATCGGCTCGCCTGAGGATGCCGAGGTCTCCCTGGTTGCGTCCCGTGACACCCTGACGGCCGACGACCAGGCCATCGAATGGCGGCCGCCGCCCGCGCCGTGACCGCAAAATAAGCCGGAACCGGCTGCATTTTCATCGCATTCGGCCGCCCGCGACCCTATATAACGGTTGGAGTGATGGGACGCGGGTGACGATGACGATCGACGAAATCAGGGAGAATTTCTCGCTGCTCGACGAGTGGGACGACCGGTACCGGTACGTCATCGAACTCGGCCGCACCCTTGCGCCGATGCCGGAAGAAGAGCATTCGGCGGCCAACAAGGTGCAGGGTTGCGCGAGCCAGGTCTGGCTCTCCAGGAAGATCGATCACGCCGCCAACGGCGAGCCGCGGCTGCATTATCTCGGTGACAGCGATGCGCATATCGTGCGCGGCCTGATCGCGATCCTGCTCACGCTGTATTCGGACCGCACGCCCAAGGAAATCCTGGCGACGGATGCGGCCGCGATCTTCGATGAGTTCGGGTTCCGCGATCACCTGACGCCGCAGCGCTCCAACGGATTTCGCTCGATGATCGAGCGTATCCGCTCGGACGCACGCGAGACGCTCGCGACCGCCGCTTCCTAACCCTTCATTTTTGACAGGCTTTCTTCACGCGAATCGGAACGTTACTTCCGCTTCCGCTGCTGCTGACCGAGACCCATCTTCTTGGCAAGTTGTGAGCGCGCCACCGCGTAGTTCGGCGCGACCATCGGATAGTCGGCCGGCAGTCCCCATTTCTCCCGGTATTGTTCCGGCGTCATGTTGTACTGCGTGCGCAGGTGACGCTTCAGCGACTTGAATCGCTTGCCGTCTTCCAGGCAGACCAAATATTCTGATGTAACCGATTTCTTCACGGACACCGCGGGCTTGGCCGGCTCGAGCGGCGCCTCGGTCCGTCCACTGGCAACCCGCATCAGCGCGGCATGCACCTGGCTGATCAGGTTGGGAATCTCCGAGGCCTGGGTCGGATTGTTGCTGAGATAGGCCGATACGATGTTGGCGGTCAGTTCGACAGGGCTTTTGCCGGTGGCATCGGTCATCGCGCAACCTTCTCTTGAGGCTTGGACGTTGGCAAAGGGGCAGGACCGCAGACAATATCGGGCTACGCCAATACATCAGCGGAGCCCCGCATTACTTGCCAAATATGAGCGGATTACCGGGAATCTAGCAAGAACGACGCGGCTTTATTTTTCAAGACGCGCGATTGCAAGTATTTCCCGATCTATGACGAACGCTGCTCGAGATGCGACCGCAGCTCGTCGATGGAGGCGAAGCGCATCATGCCTTCCGGCATCTGCGCCTCGATCGAACCGTCGGAATAGAGCGAATAGGCCATGCCGTCGACGACGCCCGATTTCAGCACCGTCACCGGCGGCTGCTCCTGCGGCTGCGGCGGACGACGGTCGGCCAACGGCGCGCTGGAGCTCTCGCCTGGGGTCGAGGGCATGCGGGGCGCGCGGCGCGGCGGAAGGTCGGACGGTCGTTGCCGCTCCGGTCTCGGCCAGTTGTCATCGAAGTTCACCTGCTGCGACTCGCCCGATTCGGCGGCCGACGCCAGTGGATTCGAACGCGGCTCCGGCGAGAGCATGTCGGGCGTCAAAGGCTCGCCTGTGCGTGACTGGGCCCGTTCACGCTCCTTGCGCGTGGAGGAGAACATCAGGTTGCGCCGCTTGGGACCTGCCGGGCCAACCTCCGACGGTTCCGCACCTGGCGGAGCGACGGGCGGCAACTCGTTGCGGGCACGATCGCGCGCGGCAGCCTCGTGATACCAGGGCGGCGGGGTCGCACCGGCCGCCGCGGGTCCCTCCGGCTCACCGTCCCCAGAACCGTCTGCCGCTGGTTGACCGCGCCTGAACGGGAAGCCCCCCTCGGGCGCAGCCGCAGCACGCGGCGCAACGGGTGGCAGCGGGAATTCGTGGTGCGGCTCTTCGCCGAACGCCTCTTCAGGCACCCCCGTGCCCAGGCGCCGGGCGAGATTCCGCAGCTCCCGGACATTGAGCCAGAGGCCGAACATGATCAGGCCGGTGCAGAACCCGAACACACCGGAGAGAATCAGCGTGCTGCCGACGCTGAATTCCTTGTATTGAATGCCATAGCCGATCGCCAGCAGGCCCGCCAAAAGCAGGCCAAAACCCGCGACCAACATCCCGACCATCATCAAACTCACCCCCGAAAACCGCGCTAAATCTACGCGCCGGCCCCCTATTCCACGATACCGTCATATTATGTGCATCGCCAACCAACAATTCCGGAGACGGTTCCTATCCGGATCTTGAACAGGATTACCGCTCTGTTCGCCTCTCAGGACAGTCGGCCGGCAACGCGCCCCCCGTAGATTTACCGGCTACGAATTGATGCCAAATTGCTGCGACGCATCAGTAAATTACGCCACAATTCCCAATTACTCGTTAGTGGAACTGCGCTATATGGATGCCGGGGAATGAGGCCCTAAAGCGCCACCAGGGCCGAGGGACGCCGGGTCACCAATAGCCATGTCATCCATTACGACTTCTGCCATCGAAACGCCCACGCGGCGCTCGGTGGAAAAGACTTGCGATGATCTTGCGATCATCGTGCTGAGCGCGGTCGCGCTGATCGCGGGCCTCACGTTCCGTGATTACGGGCTGGGTTGGGACGATTACACCCACGCCGAATACGCCGACCTCCTGCTGCGCATGTATGGTTCCGGCTTCAAGGACACCGGCGCGCTGTCATTCGCCAATCTGTACATGTATGGCGGCGGTTTCGACATGGCGGCGGCGCTGCTCCACAAGGTCATCCCGCTCGAACTGTTCGAAACCCGCCGGCTGCTCGGCGCCGTCGTCGGCGTGATCGGGCTCGCGGTCACCTGGCGGCTCGGCCGCCGCGTGGGCGGTCCCCTGGCCGGCCTTGCCGCGCTCCTGTTGCTCGCGCTGTGCCCGACCTTCTACGGCCACATGTTCATGAACCCGAAGGATGCGCCATTCGCGGTGGCGATGATGATCCTGCTGATGGGCCTTGTGCGTCTTGCCGAGGAGTATCCGGCGCCCTCGCCGCGCACCATCCTGATCGTCGGGTTTGGCGCCGGGCTTTCGCTCGGCTGCCGGGTTCTCGGCGGTCTGGCATTGATCTACGCCGCGGTGGGTTTCGTGCCGCTGTTGCTTGAAGAAGTTCGCAAGCAAGGCCCGCGCGAGGCGGCGCATCGCTTCGGCCATGTGGTCTACGTGCTGCTGCCCGGGTTGATCTTCGGCTATCTGGTGATGGGCCTGATCTGGCCGTGGTCGATCATGGAACCGGGCCACCCGCTCGAGGCCGTGACCTATTTCTCGCACTTCTTCGAGAAACCCTGGAAGGAGATGTTCGACGGCGCGCTGGTCTCGGTGCCGGATATGCCATGGTCCTATCTGCCGACGCTGTTCGCGCTGCAGCTTCCCGAGGTGCTGCTGGGCCTCCTGGTCGCAGCTGTTGTCATGAGCCTGATGTCGCTGTCGCGCGCCGACGTTACCGCGCGGCGCAAGACCATCCTCTTGATGCTGACGCTGGCGGCAACGCTGCCACTGGTCATCGCAATGGTGAAGCGGCCGGCGCTCTATAACGGCATCCGCCATTTCATCTTCGTGATCCCGCCGATGGCGGTGCTGGCGGGCTTTGCCTTCGCCCGCACCATGGACTGGCTCGGCGAAAAGCGTCGGAGCTGGCAGCCGGTGGCGCTCGCCGTCTTCACCTTCGGCCTGCTGCTGCCGCTCAGCGAGATGATCCGGCTCCATCCTTACCAATATACCCACTTCAACCATATCGCCGGCACGGTCCGCGGTGCCGACGACCTGTTCATGCTGGACTACTGGGGTCTAGCCCTGAAGCAGGCCTCCGATGGCCTGCGCGAGCAGTTGATCGAGCGACAGGAAATTCCGCCGCTTAACGGCAAATGGAAGGTCGCCGTCTGCGGCCCGCAACGCCCGGCGCAGGTTGCGCTCGGCCCGGACTTCACCATCGGCTGGGACAGCCAATCCGCCGATTTCGCCATGACCCTCGGCGAGTTCTACTGCAAGGGCCTGACCGCGCCCGTGCTGGTCGAGATCAAGCGCGATGATGTCGTATTCGCCCGCGTCTACGATATCCGCGGCCGAAGCATTTCGAGCCTGCTCGCGATTCCTGCGCCGTAGGGCCCGCGCACAAGGGCATATCAGTCACGCCGAACCTGCCTTGCTGCCGGCCGGCGGCAAGGCTACGCTTCCCATTGACAAATCAACACATGGGAGAAGCCGGTCATGTCGCCAGCGGAAGCTCGCCTGAAGGAAGTGTCCTCGGATATGACGGATGCCGAGTGGCAACAGCGCGTCAACCTCGCCGCCTGCTACCGCCTCGTGGCGCTGTATGGCTGGGACGATCTGGTCGACACCCACATCTCCGCGCGCGTGCCGGGGCCGGAGCATCATTTCCTGATCAATCCGTATGGCCTGATGTTCGAGGAGATCACGGCCTCCAGCCTGGTCAAGGTCGATCTGGGCGGCAATCTGCTGTCGAAGACCGACTACAACATCAACCCCGCCGGCTTCACCATCCATTCCGCCATCCACGAGGTGCGCGAGGACGCCGGCTGCGTGCTTCATCTGCACACGCCTGACGGCACCGCCGTCTCGAGCGATCCGGAAGGGCTGCTGCCGCTGAACCAGACCGCCCAGCTCGTCACCCACGATCTCGCCTATCACGACTATGAGGGCATCGCGCTCGATCATGACGAGCGCCCGCGGCTGCAGCGCGATCTCGGCAGCAAGAACCATATGCTGTTGCGCAATCACGGCACGCTGACGGTCGGCCGCTCCGTCGCCTCCGCCTTCGAGCGCATGTACCATCTGGAGCGGGCCTGCACTATGCAGGTGCGCACCCGCATGCTGGGCCCGACCGTCTACCCGGTCGAGCAGTCCGTGATCGACAAGAACACCGCGCTGCTCTCCAATCCCGTCCGCGCCGAACTGCGCTCGACAACGCTGGTCTGGCCGCCGCTCTTGCGCAAGCTCGACCGCATCGACCCGAGCTACAGGAATTGAATTTTCGGGATTTTGGTGTAAGGTTGAGTTCAACAACCTCTGCACGACCGAATAAAAACGCCGCCCAATTCCGGGCGGCGTTTTCGCTTTGTGGACGCTGTCATTGCCGGGCTTGCCCCGGCAATCCATCAACCTCGCGAAGACTCTGTTTCGATGGATGCGCGGGCCAAGCCCGCGCGTGACGACAACGCCGCTATCTCGGCGCCTCCGCGAGCGCGGCCAAAATCCGGGCCCAGGAGCGGATGCCCTTGTGGAAGCTCTTGAGGTCGTACTTCTCGTTCGGCGAATGGATGTTGTCGTCGTCGAGCCCGAAGCCGACCAGAAGCGAATCGAGGCCGAGCGTGCGCTTGAAATCGGCGACGATCGGGATCGATGCGCCGGAACCCATGAGAACCGCTTCCTTGCCCCATTCTTCCGTCAATGCGCGCTTGGCGGCGGCGAGCGGCTTCATGTTCCAGTCGAGCGCAATAGCGGGCGCGCTGGAATGGTCGCCGAACTCAACCGAACAATCGTCCGGGATCCGCGCCGTCACGTAATCGCGGAACGCCTTTCGGATCTTGGCAGGATCCTGCCCTTCGACCAGGCGGAACGAAACCTTGGCCGAGGCGAGCGACGGGATCACCGTCTTCGAGCCTTCGCCGATATAGCCGCCCACGATGCCATTGATGTCGCAGGTCGGGCGCGAGGAAATCTGCTCAATCAGAAGACGATCCTTCTCGCCGGCCGGCACGGAGAGCCCAATCGGCTTCAGGAAAGTCTCGGGCGTCAGGTTGAGCTTCTTCCACTGCTCCAGTACATCCGCCGGCAGGTCCTTCACCCCGTCGTAAAAGCCGGGAATGGTGATGCGACCATTGTCGTCGAACAAGCCGCCGAGAATGCGGGTCAGCACGCGGATCGGATTCTGCGCCCCGCCGCCGAACACGCCGGAATGCAAGTCGCGGTTGGCGGCCTTGATCTTGACCTCGTCATAGACGAGGCCGCGCAACGACGTGGTGATCGCCGGCGTGTTCGGATCCCACATGCCGGTATCGCAGACCAGCGCGAAATCGGCCTTGAACTCCGACTTGTTGGCTTCCAGGAACGGCACGAAGTTCTTCGAGCCAACCTCCTCCTCGCCCTCGATCAGGATGGTGATGTCGACCGGCAGCGAACCCGCGACCTGCTTCCAGGCGCGGCAGGCTTCGATGAAGGTCATCAACTGCCCCTTGTCGTCCTCCGCGCCGCGCGCAACGATGATCTTGCGGCCATCGGCATGATCGGTGACCACGGGCTCGAACGGCGGACGGTGCCACAGATCAAGTGGATCGACCGGCTGCACGTCGTAATGGCCGTAGAACAGAACGTGCGGCCGGCCATCCGTGCCGCCATTGGCCTTGGCGACGATGGCGGGATGGCCCGCGGTCGGCCTGACCTCAGCCGCAAAGCCGAGCGTGGCGATGTCCTTGGCGAGGTGCTCTGCCGCCGCCTTGCAGTCAGCCGCGAAGGCCGGATCGGCCGAGATCGATTTGATCCGCAGCAGCGAGAACAGCCGCTCCAGGCTGTTGTCGAAATCGGCGTCGATGCGGTCGAGGACCGCCTGAAGCTTTGGATTGGACATCGCTGAATTTCCTAGCTGTGGGCGCTGTTGTCACCGAGTTTTAGCGCGCCTGCCGCCGCAGGCAAAGCGTCGGCGGCATCGGCCGCAGGCGAATGCCGCATATGCCAGACCAATCCCCCCGCGAGCACGATGGTCGCCACGAGATTGTTACCATAGGCCTGCACATCGATCGGAAACAGCGGCAGCGACAACAAAAGCAGGCAGCCTGCAACGCCGAGCAGGATCCATGTCCCGGTCCTGACCGCCGGCCGCGGATCATAGGCGGCGCGATGCATCAGGACCGTCATCGGGAAGAACAGCCACAGGAAATAGTATTGCCGCGCCAGCGGCGAGGCCACCGTCATCAGGCAGAACAGGATGCCGATCTCCTCCGCATCGGATTTCTCGGTCCGGCGCGATGCGGGCGGCATTACCGCGATATAGCCAAGACCAAGCGCGAGCGAGATCGCAAGCACGATCAGGTTCGCGGTCTTGAAGTCGAGATCGACGATGTTCATGTACCGCGCTGGCTTCGCCTTGAATGGATCGTCCTGGTTGTAGTTCACCGGACGCGTCAGCCGATGCGTCATCGCGATGATCGACTGGTTGACCCAGGACCAGTTCTGCTCGTCGCGCTGACCAAAGCCTTTTTCCGAGCTCGAGCCGACCATGCCCTGATACCAGGTCTTCAATTCCGTGACGTTGTGCTGGAAGCCGCGGAACGGCGCCGGCAGCAGGAACAGGAACACGATAAGAAACACCAGCGTACTCGCAACCGCCGTCCAATGCCTGCGCCAGATCAGATAGGGCAATACCGCTACCGGAAACACCTTGATGGCGGTCGCCAGCGCAAACATGCTTCCCGCGAACCACGGCCGCTTCTGCCGCAACAGCCAGAATCCATACAGCATCATCGCCAGCAGGATCAGGTTCGGCTGGCCGAGATCGAACATATCGAAGACAAATGTGAGCGTAACGAGGCCGGGCAACGCCTCCAACAGCCAGCCCGGCTTGCGGCCCGAGCCCGCCATCGCATGCGACAACTGCGCCGTCATCCACCAGGCGACGATGTTGAGCAGGGAGAGCGCGAGATAGAGCGCAACCTTGCCGAAATAGCTGGGCGCTGCGAGCAGCACCGCCGGCAGCGGCGGGTAGATGAAATCAAAATAGGTATGGGGATCGGCGGGATAGAGATCCTTTCCCTGCAGCACCTGCTGCCCGGCCCAGTACCACAACGGATAATCCTTGGTCTTGCCGTGTCCGAAAATCTCGGGAACGAGCACATCGGCGGTCAGCGCGATGCAGCCGAGGAAGAACAGGATGTCGAGCGGTGCCCGAAGTGACGGATATCTCAGCACAAGCTCGTTCCAGACATCAGCAAGCCGTTGATCCTTTTCATTTCGTGATAACGCAGGGATTGCTTCGCTTCGATTGCAATCACGGTGGTTGGAGCGGAGAGCAGTCCCCGTTCGTCATTGCGAGGAGCGGAGCGACAAAGCAATCCGTCCCTCGTCACAATCTGGTGTCGCAGCCAGACCCTACCGCCGCAACAGCCCGCCGAGTGCGCCGCGCACCAGTGCACGTCCGATCGAGCCGCCGACCTGACCGCCGACCGATTTGCCGACGTCGGCCACGATGCCGCCGATCACCTTGTTGGTGACCGAACGGGTGACGTTGCGCGCGATGACCTGGCCGGTCGACAGCCTGCCGCGCCTGACATTGGTGCCAAAGATCGTGGCGGCAATATCGCCGATCTGCCCGAGAATGCCACCGCCTCCACCGGCTTCCGAACCGTCCGCCGGCGCCGCCGTGCCCTCGATCCGCTTCTGGAGTATCTCGTAAGCGGATTCGGAATCGATCGCGGTATCGTATTTGCCCTTGAATGGGCTTGCGTCGATGATCTTCTTGCGCTCTTCCGGCGTAACCGGCCCGATCCGCGCTGACGGCGGCCGGATCATCACGCGCTCGACCATCGACGGCGTACCGCTTCCTTCGAGGAAGGACACCAGCGCCTCGCCCTTGCCGAGTTCCATGATCACGCGGGCGGTATCGAGCTTCGGATTGGGCCGGAACGTCTGCGCGGCGGCGGCGACCGCCTTCTGGTCGCGCGGCGTGAAGGCGCGCAAGGCGTGCTGCACGCGGTTGCCCAATTGCGCGAGCACCTTGTCCGGCACATCGATCGGATTCTGGGTGACGAAGTAGACGCCGACGCCTTTCGAGCGGATCAGCCGCACCACCTGCTCGATCTTGTCCAGCAGCGCTTTCGGCGCATCGTTGAACAAGAGATGCGCCTCGTCGAAGAAGAACACCAGCTTCGGCTTCGGCAGGTCGCCGGCCTCCGGCAGTTCTTCGAACAATTCTGAAAGCATCCACAACAGGAAGGTTGCATAGAGCCGCGGGCTCTGCATCAACTTGTCGGCAGCGAGGATATTGACGATGCCGCGGCCATCGCTGTCGGTCTTCATGAAATCCTTCAGCGTCAACGCCGGCTCGCCGAAGAATTTCGCGCCGCCCTGATTTTCCAGCACCAGGAGCTGGCGCTGGATGGTCCCGACGGTCGCCTTGCTGACATTGCCGAAGCTCTGCGCCGCTTTGCGGAGCGGCTCCAGCGGATCGTCCTCATCATCGGCGGATTTCTTGCCGCCAGACGGCACAATCGCATCCAGAAGCGCGCGCAGATCCTTCATGTCGATCAGTGCAAGCCCGTTCTCGTCGGCGACGCGGAACGCGACGTTGAGAACACCTTCCTGGACGTCGTTCAGATCGAGCATTCGTGACAGCAACAGTGGTCCCATCTCGGTGACGGTCGCTCGCACCGGATGCCCCTGCTCGCCGAACACATCCCAGAACACCGTCGAGAACTGGTCCGGCTGGAATTTCAGCCCCATCTCGCTGGCGCGTTTGACAACGAAGTCCTTGGCCTCGCCGACTTCAGCGATCCCGGACAGATCTCCCTTGATATCGGCGGCAAAGACCGGAACGCCGGCGCGCGCAAATCCTTCCGCCATCACCTGCAGTGTGACGGTCTTGCCAGTTCCCGTTGCACCGGTAACAAGTCCGTGGCGATTGGCGAGCGCTAGCGTCAACCACGCCGCTTGTTCGCCCTTACCGATAAAAATCTTCTCGTCCGTATCGGCAATCTTGTTGTCGGAAATCGCCATCGCATCGCCTCTTCGCGCGTATCGGGAAGGTATCTTCCCCGAACGCAACCATCATATTGCATCTTGCCCGTCGATTAAAACTGTCAAGCGCCGCCAGCGCTTTTTTTGCCACCCGGACGCGACATTCTCATCTTCTCTTTCGCTTGCGAGCCGTAAAAAACCGATGACGCAACGCGATAGAACAGCGCGATTAGCATACGTACTCTTGCATTACTGCAACACTTCGCCTGTGATGAGGACGAAAAGTGGGATCATCTGCGCTCGTCGCTTGTAATTCATGGCACAGGCGCTCAAGATCAATTCCCAAGCAAGGTCCGGCGGCAAGCCGGCTGAGGGCGGGGCAAGATGGACGAACTGGTTGGACGGCTGGCCGCCGAGGCCGGCATCGATAGCGCTGTCGCCGAAAAGACTGTCGGCATCGTTCTGGGTTTCCTCCGTCGGGAGGGGCCATCCAGCCAGGTTGAAGCGCTGATCGGCCAGATTCCGGGCGCGGAAGCGGCGATCGCGGCCGCGGACAGCAGTGCAGGTCTCGTGCGATTGATGGGCGGCGGATTGATGGCTGTCGGCACCAGGCTGATGGCGCTCGGCCTCAGCATGAATGAGGTTCAGCAGATTGCGCGTGAACTTTTCCGGTTCGGGCGCGACAAACTCGGAGCGGATCAGATGGGCGAGATCATCGCGGGGACACCAGGACTCAGCCAATTTGCTTGAACGCACCCTCAGGTTGAGTCATTCAATACCAGACATCATGACATACCCACTTTCCGAGATCGACGGTCTGAGCGCCTATTGCGCCTCGAAATTGAAGGCTCAGGGCATTCGCACCACGGACGCGCTGCTTGAGGCCGCCCGCACCGTCAAGGGACGCAAGACGCTCGCGGCCAAGACCGGCATCAGCGAACAACAATTGCTCGAATGGGCCAACGTTTCCGACTACATGCGCATTCCCGGGATGGGCAAGGCAAAGGTCGGGTTGGTCCGCGCCGCCGGCGTCACCACTGTTCGCGAACTCGCGCTGCGCAATCCGGCGCGCCTTGCGCAGAACATGAAGGACGTGAACACCAAGCGTAAGCTCGTCCGCGTGCTGCCCTCGGAGAAATCCGTCGAGCTCTTGATCGAGCGCGCACGCAAATTGCCGCCCAAGATCACTTACTAAACCTGTTCGCTATTCCCGGCTTGACTCGCCGGTGCGGGACGCGCAAATCGACCGGCATGATTGCTGCGATGCAAAGGGACGCCCATTCCGGCGGGACTGCGGTGCTGCCGGCGCTGCTATCCCGGCCCTACCCGGCCGTGATGGGCGTGCTCAACATCACTCCGGATTCCTTTTCCGACGGCGGCCGGTTTGCCGCGCCCGAACAGGCGCTGGCGCAGGCGCGCAAGATGGTCGCCGATGGCGCTGATATCATCGACATCGGCGCCGAATCCACCCGCCCCTATGGTTCCCAGCCGGTCTCGGCCGAAGACGAGTTGCGGCGGCTTAAACCCGTGCTGGCGGATGTCGTCGCGCTCGGCGTGCCCGTATCGATCGACAGCATGAAATCGGACGTCGTGGCCTGGGCGCTCGATCACGGCGCGCTCATCGCCAACGATGTCTGGGGCCTGCAGCGCGATGCCGGCATGGCGCCCCTGGTCGCGGCGCGGCATGTGCCCGTCATCATCATGCATAACCGCGACAACGCCGATCCCTCGATCGACATCATGAAGGATGTTTCGGCCTTCTTCGCCCGTTCGCTCGACATCGCCGCCAAGACTGGCATTTCGACGGACCAGATCGTGCTCGATCCCGGCATCGGCTTCGGCAAGACGCCGCAGCAGAGCATGATGGTGCTGGCGCGGCTTGCAGAGCTTTCCGCGTTCGGCCTGCCGCTTCTCGTCGGCGCCTCGCGCAAGCGCTTCATCAGCACCGTGACGCCGTCGGAGCCCGACCGGCGCATCGGCGGCTCGATCGCGGCGCATCTCATCGCCGCGCAAGGCGGCGCGCAGATCATCCGCGCCCACGACGTTGCGGAAACGGTGCAGGCATTACGGGTGGCGGCAGCGATCAGGGGGCAGCAATGACCGATACGATCTTCATCACCGGCATCTTCATCCATGCCCGTCACGGCGTGATGGAACACGAGAGCGAAGTCGGGCAGCGCTTCGTCATCGATCTCGAACTCTCCGTGGACCTCTCCGAATCCTCGCGCACCGACAAGCTTGCCGACACCGTGTCCTATTCAAACGTGGTGGCGACCGCAACCGAGGCATTCAAGGATACCAATTACAAGCTCCTGGAGCGGGCCGCGGGCGCGGTGGCGGAGGCGGTGCTGTCGACCTTCCCTCGCATCAGCGCAGTCAAGGTCACCGTGCACAAGCCGCACGCGCCGATCGCCGCGATCTTCGAGGATGTCGGCGTGGTGCTGACGCGCACGCGGCAATCAGCCGCGCATGGCTAGCGCGCTGATCGCATTGGGCGGCAATCTCGGCGACGTCCGCACGACGTTCAACAAGGCTATTCCCCAAATCTGCGGCATGACGCAGGCCGCGCTGGTGGCCCGCTCGGCGGATTATGCCACGCGCCCCTGGGGCGACGAGCAACAGCCAGACTTCGTCAATGCCTGCATCGAGATTGAAACCAGCCTCGATCCCCACGCGCTATTATTCTGTCTGCAGAAGGTCGAGACCAAGTTCGGCCGCGACCGCTCTCCCGAACGCCGCTTCGGCCCGCGCACGCTCGATCTCGACCTGATCGCCTATGACGATGTCAGGATCGACCGGCCGGAGTTGACGCTGCCGCACCCTCGTCTGTTCGAGCGCGCCTTCGTGCTGGTGCCGCTGGCGGAGATCGCGCCCGACCGTGTCATTGCGGGACGGACGATCAAAGATGCGCTGGCGGCGGTTTCGACCGACGGTATTGTACGGCTCCCGGAGCCGTAGTCCCGGTAGGGTGGAACACGCAACCCGGGTGGGCGTCTGCGCTTCACCCGGGCTACGGGATTGCGGTACTGAAAACAGCGTTTGGCTTGGCGGCTTCGGCGTGGCAATTTCCGGCCAAACGGCGAGGACGACTTGAGGAACGATAGGGCGGATGACGACCACGACTGACGATCTGCGATTGGCGGCCGATTTCGCGCCGGCGACTTACGAGGACTGGCGCAAGCTGGTGGACGGCGTCCTGAAGGGCGCGCCGTTCGAGAAGCTGGTCGGCAAGACCTATGACGGGATCAAAATCGAGCCGATCTATCGCCGCGCCACCAATGCCAGCCCGATCGCCGGCCGCGGCCAGGCTGCGCCCTGGCAGATCATGCAGCGGATCGATGATCCCGACCCGCGCCGCGCCAATGCGCAGGCGCTGCATGATCTCGAGAATGGCGCCACCGGCCTCGCGCTGGTCTTCGCCGGCGGCAGCGGCGCCCATGGCTTCGGACTCGAGCCGACGGCGGAAGCCGTCGACAAGGTGCTTGACGGCATCTATCTCGACGCCGGCATCGCCCTTGATCTTCAGATCGGCCCGCAATCGCGGATGGCCGCAATCTATGTCGCGGAATATGTGAAGCGCAGGGGATTTGATCCCGCGAACTGCGACATCCGTTTCGGGCTCGATCCGCTGGCGGCCTGCGCGGTCTGGGGCTTTAGCCCCTATGAGTGGGGCGAGATCGTGCCGGCGGTGACCGGTGCCGTCAAAGGCCTGGTGGCGCTCGGCTTCAAGGGGCCTTTCGCCGCCGCCGACGGGCGCGTGATCCATAATGCCGGCGGATCGGAGGTGCAGGAACTCGCCTTCGTGCTGGCAAGCGGGGTCGCCTATCTGCGCGCCCTCGAACAAGCCGGTGTCGCGCTCGAGGATGCCCAAGGCATGGTCTATGCGCGGCTCAGCGCCGATGCCGACCAGTTCCTGACGCTGGCGAAATTCCGCGCGCTGCGGCTCCTGTGGGCGCGGATCGAGCAAGCCTGCGGACTGACGCCACGGCCATTGTTCATCGCCGCCGACAGCGCCTGGCGGATGCTCACGAAGCGCGATGCCTATGTGAACATGCTGCGCGCCACCATGGCCACGTTCGCCGCGGGGCTTGGCGGTGCCAACGCCGTCACCGTGCTGCCGCACACGCTGGCGCTCGGCCTGCCCGACGACTTTGCCCGGCGCGTTGCGCGCAACACCCAGCTCATTCTCCTGGAAGAGTCGAATCTTTCGAAAGTATCCGATCCGGCGGCGGGCTCCGGCGGCATCGAGGCGCTGACGAAGGAGCTTTGCGAAGCGGCCTGGTTGTTCTTCCAAGAAATCGAAAGAGCCGGCGGCATCTTTGCCGCGCTTCAGCAGAACCTGATCCAGCGCAAGGTCGCCTCGACGCGCGCGGCGCGCGAGGCCAACATCGCCAAGCGTCGCGACGTGCTGACCGGCGCCAGCGAGTTTCCGAACCTGCACGAGGCCGATGCAACGGTGCTGGAAGCAAAACCGGTTGTGCTACCAGCTTATGGTGAGGCCAAGTTCAAGTTCGACGCGCTGTCACCGATGCGGCTCGCTGACCCCTTCGAGGCACTGCGCGACAAATCCGACGCAAAGTTGAAGTCGAGCGGGGCCCGTCCAAAAATCTTCCTCGCCAATCTCGGCACGCCCGCCGACTTCACCGCGCGCGCTACCTTTGCGAAGAGCTTTTTCGAGACGGGCGGCATCGAGGCGCTCGCCAGCGAGGGATTTTCCGATCCCGCGGCGCTCGCGGCCACCTTCAAGACGTCGGGGACCGCGATCGCCTGTCTGTGTTCCTCGGATAAGGTCTACGCGGAACAGGCCGCTGCGGCTGCCAAGGCCCTTCAAGCCGCCGGCGCAAGGCATATCTATCTGGCTGGACGGCCGGGGGAGCTGGAAGCCGCGCTGCGCGCGACCGGCGTGACCGATTTTGTCTTCGCCGGCTGCGACGCGCCGGCGACGCTGCAGGAAGCCTATCGGCGGATGGAGTGAGCATGACGTCGAGCCAAAAACCCGTTCTGACCGGCGGCTGCCAATGCGGCGCCATCCGTTTTGCGGTGACGGCGGCACCTACGCGGATCAGCATCTGCCATTGCCGGATGTGCCAGAAGGCCTCCGGCGCGCCGTTTGCCTCCTTCGCCGATATCGAGCGGACCGATTTCACCTGGACCCGTGGTAAGCCGGCGTCGTTCCGTTCCTCTTCAATTGCCGAGCGCGACTTCTGCCCCGCCTGCGGCACCCCCTTGAGCTTCCACCTCATCGACGGTCCCCGGATCGAGATCATGACCGGCGCCTTCGACCGGCCCGACATGGTGGTGCCGACCCGGCAATACGGCACCGAATCCCGCCTCGGCTGGGTGGTCGGCATCGCGAACCTGCCGAGCCAGACCACGCAACAGAATTACGGGCCGGAGAAGATGGCGACGATCGTCAGCCACCAGCATCCGGACCATGATTGAGGGCGGCCTGTTGCTGAGCGAGATGCCGCGATGAAGCGAATTCTAGAATGGGCAGATTGGCTATTAAATCCCTTCGCATGGATCGCTTCCCTGGTAGGAAAGGGAGTGGACGGTCTCGCGAAAGATTATCGGGATGATCCCGTCTACAAAGAGAATGTACAGCGATTGATCGAACGGAATCGCAGGTTTGAGGGAACAAAGGAATGACGCGCATTCCCAATTTCGCTGATATCGCTTTCAAGCCAACCGCCAGCGCGCCTCCCACCGACGCGATCGAGGCCTGGCTGACGCCCGAAGGCATCCCGGTCAAGGCGAGCTATGGCGAAGCCGATCTCGCCGGCATCGACTTCCTCGAGACCTGGCCGGGCGTCGCACCGTATCTGCGCGGCCCCTACCCGACCATGTATGTCAACCAGCCCTGGACCATCAGGCAATATGCCGGCTTCTCCACGGCCGAGGACTCCAACGCGTTCTATCGCCGCAACCTCGCCGCCGGACAAAAGGGCCTTTCGGTCGCGTTCGATCTCGCCACCCACCGCGGCTACGACTCCGATCATCCGCGCGTCTCCGGCGACGTCGGCATGGCCGGCGTTGCGATCGACTCGATCTACGACATGCGCACGCTGTTCGCAGGCATTCCGCTCGACCAGATGAGCGTGTCGATGACCATGAACGGCGCGGTGCTGCCGATCCTCGCGCTGTTCGTGGTGGCCGCCGAGGAACAGGGCGTGCCGCCGGAGAAACTGTCGGGCACCATTCAGAACGACATTCTGAAAGAGTTCATGGTGCGCAACACCTACATCTACCCGCCGTCGCCCTCGATGCGGATCATCTCCGACATCTTCGCTTTCACCTCGCAGCGGATGCCGAAGTTCAACTCGATCTCGATCTCCGGCTATCACATGCAGGAGGCCGGCGCTACGCAGGACCTCGAACTCGCCTATACGCTCGCCGACGGTGTCGAATATCTGCGCGCCGGACTTGCCGCCGGCCTCGATGTCGACCGGTTCGCGCCGCGGCTGTCTTTCTTCTGGGCGATCGGCATGAACTTCTTCATGGAAGTCGCCAAGATGCGCGCCGCGCGCCTGCTGTGGGCCAAGCTGCTCAAGCCGTTCAACCCGAAGGACCCGCGCTCGCTCTCGCTGCGTACGCACTGCCAGACCTCGGGCTGGTCGCTGACCGCGCAGGATGTCTTCAACAACGTGATGCGCACGACCATCGAGGCGATGGCGGCGACGCAGGGACACACCCAGTCGCTGCACACCAATGCGCTCGATGAAGCGCTGGCGCTGCCGACCGACTTCTCCGCCCGCATTGCGCGCAACACCCAGCTCTTCCTGCAGCAGGAAAGCGGCACCAACCGGATCATCGATCCCTGGGGCGGCTCCTACTATGTCGAGCGGCTGACCCGCGATCTCGCCGCCAAGGCCTGGGGCCATATCCAGGAAGTCGAAGAGCTCGGCGGCATGGCCAAGGCGATCGAAGCCGGCGTGCCGAAGCTGCGGATCGAGGAGGCTTCGGCCAAGACGCAGGCGCGGATCGACGCTGGTAAGCAGGCAGTGATCGGCGTCAACAAGTACAAGCCGGAGAACGAGGCGCCGATCGACGTCTTGAAGGTCGACAACACCAACGTGCGGCGGCTGCAGATCGACAAGCTGAAGCGGCTGCGGCAGGAGCGCAATCAGCAGGACGTCGAGCAGGCACTGGCGGCGCTGAGCCGTTCGGCCTCCGAAGGCAACGGCAATCTGCTGGCGCTCGCCATCGACGCGGCGCGCGCCAAGGCGACCGTCGGCGAGATTTCGGACGCCATGGAAAAAGTGTTCGGCCGCCACCGCGCCGAGATCAAGTCCATCACCGGCGTCTACAAGCGGGAGGCAGCCGCCATGTCCAACCGGGTCGAGAAGGTGCAGGCGCTGATCGATGCCTTCGAGGAGGCCGAAGGCCGCCGGCCCCGCATCCTGGTGGCGAAGATCGGCCAGGACGGCCACGATCGCGGCCAGAAGGTGATCGCATCGGCCTTTGCCGATATCGGCTTCGACGTCGATATCGGGCCGCTGTTTGCCACCGCTGACGAAGCGGCCCGGCAGGCGGTGGAAAACGACGTCCACATCCTCGGCGTCTCCTCGCTCGCCGCCGCGCATCTGACGGCGGTGCCGGAACTGAAGGCGGCGCTGAAGAAATACGGCCGCGAGGACATCATGATCATCATCGGCGGCGTGGTGCCACCACAAGATTACGAGGCGCTGTACCAGGCGGGCGCGGAAGCGATCTTCCCGCCCGGCACTGTGATCTCCGACGCCGCCGAAGAGCTGATCCACAAGCTCAACGCCCGGCTCGGCCATAGCGAGGCGGCGGAGTAGCTGATAGACTGGCTGAACTGCGCAACAGGTTGTGCCATGACGCGTGACGAGGTTATTGCTGCGATACGAAAGAACGCCGATGCCATCAAGGCAACGGGCGTGTCGAAGCTCGCCATTTTTGGCTCGCGCGTACGCGGCGACAATCGTCCTGACAGCGACATCGACGTGCTTGTCGAGATCGAGCCGGACGCTTCGTTTTCACTTCTCAATTTGATTGGTGTCGAGCACATCATTGAGGATGCGACCGGGCTGCAGGCGCAGGCTACCACGCGGCGGTCGCTCGACCCCCGCTTCGCGCAGCACATTGCAGACGACATCGTCGAAGTGTTTTGACGTGCGGCCGACGTCAGCCGACCGAATCGATCATATCCTCATAGTGATCGATGACATTCGACGTATCGTCGCTGGGCATACACGCGAAAGCTTTGCCAACGATCTGGTGATACGGCTGGCTGTGGAACGATTGCTCATCAGCGAGGCGTCCCGGTTCATTCGAATAGATCTGAAGGCGCAAGAGCCTCGCATCAATTGGAGGGCTTTAGCCGATCTTGGAAACTGGTTACGGCATGCCTATCACCGAACCGACGCGGACTTGCTTTGGAGCATGGTCGAGGACGATCTCGAACCTCTCAAGAACTTTGCAGAACAAATTGCCAAGGAAGCGAAGCCTTGAACTTGCTGAACAAATTGAGCATTGCGCTGGCATTGAGCGTTATATGCATCCAGCCGGCTCTCGCCGCAGATCCCAAACCCGACGCTTTGGTCAAGAACAGGAGCATCGAAGCCACCGTCTATCTCGACGACAAGATCAAGGCCGATCCCGCGCTGGCGGCGGACTGCCTTGCCGAAGGCAGGAAGTGGGTCGACAAGAGCGCTGCGGAGGCGGCATCCACGCGGAAGCAGGATCCGCAACTGTTCGACCGTGGCGGCTGGACCTTCGAGCGCAAGTACAACATCCGCTCGGTTGTCGGTGGCCGTTACGTGAGCATTGTCCGCAACGACTACATCAATACTCGCGGCGCGCATCCGAATTCAGACGTCAACACGATCCTGTGGGATTCCACCGACAAGAAGCGCATCAGCATCCGCCCGTTCTTCACGGAGACCGCCGACGACGGACCGACCATGAAGGCGATGCTGGAGGCAGTCATCGCCTCGTTGAACGCCGAGAAGAAGAAGCGCGGCGCCGATGAGACCGCGACCGCCGAGTGGTACAAAGAACTGAAGCCGACGCTGCTCAAGATCGGCGCGGTGACGCTGGCGCCTTCGACCGAGACGGGCAAGAGCTCCGGCCTGACCTTCCACTATCCGCCCTATGCCGTCGGCCCCTACGCCGAGGGCCAATACGTCGCGTTCGTGCCGTGGGAGACGCTGAAGCCATATCTGTCGCCGGACGGTGCAAAGGTTTTTAGCGGATCGCGGCCCAAAGCGGATGAAGACGATCAGCAATGAGCGGCACCAAAGCGCTCGACATCAACGCCCTCGCTCATGAACTGCGCGCCGGCAACCGCGCGGCGCTGGCGCGTGCGATCACGCTGATCGAAAGCCGTCGCGCCGACCACCAGGCGGCGGCGCGCGATCTGGTGCAGGCGCTGCTCGCGGACACCGGCAAGGCTTTCCGTGTCGGCATCACCGGCTCGCCCGGGGTCGGCAAGTCGACCACGATCGATGCGCTCGGCATGTACCTGATCGAGCACGGGCACAAGGTCGCGGTGCTGGCGGTTGATCCGTCCTCAGCGCGCAGCGGCGGTTCGATCCTTGGCGACAAGACGCGGATGGCGCGGCTCTCGGCGTCCGAGCAGGCCTATATCCGCCCCTCGCCTTCCTCCGGCACGCTCGGCGGCGTCGCGGCGAAAACGCGCGAGGCGATGTTGCTCTGCGAGGCGGCCGGCTTTGACGTGGTGCTGGTAGAAACCGTCGGCATTGGCCAGTCCGAGACGGCGGTCTCCGACATGACCGATTTCTTCCTCGCGCTGATGCTGCCCGGCGCCGGCGACGAATTGCAGGGCATCAAGAAGGGCCTGGTCGAGCTCGCCGACATGATCGCGATCAACAAGGCCGACGGCGACAATCTCAAGCGCGCCAATGTCGCGGCAGCCGACTATCGCAGCGCGCTGCATATCTTGGCACCGCGTTCGCAACACTGGCACCCGCCGGTCGAAACCTATTCGGCCTTGACCGGCGCGGGCATCGACAAGCTCTGGCA
The DNA here is from genome assembly GCF_055229415.2 of Bradyrhizobium sp. Leo114. Classification (NCBI taxonomy): domain Bacteria; kingdom Pseudomonadati; phylum Pseudomonadota; class Alphaproteobacteria; order Hyphomicrobiales; family Nitrobacteraceae; genus Bradyrhizobium; species Bradyrhizobium sp. Leo114. Next base: position 44,820 of record NZ_JBUYEN020000048.1, read on the forward strand.
GAAGATCGTCGAGCATCGCACCGCGATGAACGCCTCCAGCGAGTTCGCGGCGCGACGGCGCGAGCAGCAGGTGAAATGGATGTGGTCAATGCTGGAGCAGCGGATCATGGCGCGCCTGCGCTCCGACCCCGCGATCCGCGCCAAGGTGAAGAAGACGGAGGCCGAGGTTGCTGACGGCCGCATCTCGCCGGCCGTGGCGGCCGAGCAGATCGCGGAACTGTTGCGATGAGCGAAAAGCTCTCCGTACTTATCACCGGCTTCGGTCCGTTTCCCGGGGCGCCGTTCAATCCGACCATGCCGCTGGTGAAGCGGCTGACGCAGCTTCGCCGTCCCGCCTTCGATGATGTCAGGCTGACGAGCCACATCTTCCACGTCGCCTACGACACCGTCGATCGCGAATTGCCCGAACTGATCGCGCGCGTCCGTCCGCGGGCGCTTCTGATGTTCGGGCTTGCCAGCCGCACCGCGCACTTACGGATCGAGACCCGCGTCCGCAATGCCGTCACCACGCTGGTCGCCGATGCCGGCCGCCGCCGTGCGCGCAAGAGCTCGATCGTTGGCGGCGCCGACGCGACAATGTTCGGACCGCATACCGCAAGACTGCTGCGCGCCGCGCTCGCGACCGGCATCGACGCGCGCGCCTCTCGCGACGCCGGCAGCTATCTCTGCAACTACCTAAGCTGGCGTGCGATCGAAGCCGTGGAGAAGACCGACCGCCTGCGGCTCGCCGCATTCGTGCATGTGCCGCTGATCCCGCGCCACGGCACATCGCTGCGCAAGGGAACCGAGCGCATCACGCTGGAAGATCTCGTCGATGCCGGCGAGGCGCTGCTGACGGAAATGGTGAAGCTGGCGCGGCGCCCAGCGCATATCTCCACCCGCGATTAACCCTACCCCCAACAATCACCCGCGCGCGCCCTCGCGTCCGCCACGCGCGACTGCCGATCTGCGCTACGATTTGCGGCGTCGCGGGGCCACGCATCATGAACGTCAATCGCCGCCATCTCATCGGAGCTTCCGCAGCGGGCGCCGCCGGCGCGCTGGCGCTGTCGGCGGACGCTGCGCGCGCGGCGCCGCTCACCTCCGCGCTCGGCCGCGACGCCACCCAGTATGGCGTCCGCCCCGGCAGTCCCGACGACCAGACCAAAGTCCTGCAGCGCGCGATCGATGAGGCCGCACGCGCGCAAGCACCGCTGGCGCTGCCGCCGGGCGTCTATCGCACCGGCCTGCTCCGCCTGCAGCGCGGTTCGCAGCTCATTGGCGTGCGCGGTGCGACCAAACTCGTCTTCAACGGCGGGCTGTCGATGTTTCTTGGTGAGGGCGCCGACGGCATCGGCCTCTCCGGCCTCACGCTGGACGGCGGCAGTGTGCCGCTGCCGACGCGGCGCGGCCTCGTGCATTGCCTCACGGCGCGCGATGTCCGCATCACCGGATGCGAGATCAAAGGCAGCGGCGGCAACGGCATCTGGTTCGAGCAGGTGTCGGGCGACGTCAGCGGCAACATCTTCACCGACATTGCGACCACCGCCATCGTCTCGTTCGACGCGCTGGGCCTGATGGTCTCGCGTAACACGATCTCAGGCACCAACGACAACGGCATCGAGATCCTGCGTACCGCCATCGGCGACGATGGCACCATCGTTGCAGACAACCGCATCGAGGACATCAAGGCTGGCCCCGGCGGCTCCGGCCAGTACGGCAACGCCATCAACGCCTTCCGGGCCGGCAATGTGATTGTGCGTGGCAACCGCATCAAGAACTGCGACTATTCCGCCGTGCGCGGCAATTCGGCGTCGAACATCCATATATCAGACAACAGCGTCAGCGATGTCCGCGAGGTCGCGCTCTACTCGGAGTTCTCCTTCGAGGGTGCCGTCATCGCCAACAACACGGTCGACGGCACGGCCGTTGGCGTCTCCGTGTGCAATTTCAACGAGGGCGGCCGCATCGCGGCGGTCCAGGGCAACGTCATCCGCAACCTGATCCCGAAGCGGCCGATCGGGACCGCGCCGGACGATGATGCCGGCATCGGCATCTATGTCGAGGCGGATACCGCGGTCACCGGCAATGTGATCGAGAACGCGCCCTCCTTCGGCATCGTTGCCGGCTGGGGCAAATATCTGCGCGACGTCGCCATTACCGGCAACGTGATCCGCAAGGCGTTCGCCGGTATCGGCGTCTCGGTGGTACCGGGCGCCGGGATCGCGCTGGTCCACAACAACATGATCTCGGAAACGCCGCGCGGCGCCGTAGTCGGGCTCGACCATGCGCGGGTCATCACGACCGATCTATCGCTTGCCGGCGCGCAGCAATATGCGCAGCTCGTGCTGGGCGGCAACGCGGTGCGGAGATAATTTCTAGAGCGTGTTGCGCAGCAGCGGATAGCGCGCCTGAATGGCGGCGAGGTCGAGCAGCGGCAGCGGCGCCTCTTCCGGCGCCGGCGCTTCCTCTTCCACAGCCTGCATGAGCGCGACAATCTCGATCGGCGGCTCCGGCGGCGCCACTGGTGCCGGCCGTTCGACCGGTCGCTGCTGCAACCGCACCGGGGTCGGCAGCGGCGTCACGTGGCCACGGCCGAGCCAGGAGATGTCGATCGGCGAATTGTCCAGCGAGGCCTCGCGCCGCAACAGCTCGCGCCAGGTCTCGACCGCCTGCTTGGCTTCCTGGACGTTCTCGAGGAAGGACACCTCGCTGTGATAGCGGCGCCAGCGCCCGGATTCGAACAGTTCGGTGAGGTGTTCCAGCCGTGCTTCCGCCAGCGCGCACCAGCGCGCCACGATCTCGCGGCCTCTGGCCGCGTCAGTTCGATTTGTCATTAAGACAGCCCGTAAGGAGAGAAACGGACGCAAGACGCAACCGAACCGAATCAAAACATGATTGGGATATTCTGTGGAAAAGGTAAAGAAAGTCTAACACCTTTTCGTAAACGACTCGGGGCACGCAGAGAAGTCCGCAGGAATACCGGATTATTGGGTTTGCGGCTCTTAGACGGTCGACGCGACGCCAGCATGACTGACGGCGCAACCAGAAAGCGTTGTCCACGCTGTCCACAAAAATGAAGACCCGTCCGGGGGGACAACCGGACGGGTCAAGCCATATGGGCGCTTGGGGTGGATGGGCGCTCGCGCCTGATATAGCTAATGGGGAGGAATGGATCGCTCCCACACTTTATTGGTCGCGACACCCTGCCCGACGTTCAAAATCCCGGTTCGATTTTTTTAACCTTCCGCGGCGACGGCCTGCGGCCAGAAGGCGGGGAAAACTCACTGCGCGGCCGGGCTTTTCACGTCATTTTCGGCCGATTTGTCCGCTGCCATGGCCGGTGCCGACTGTTCCATCGCCCGGCTCACAGAAGTGTTATCCTGCGCGGGCGCAGCCGGTGCGTGCTTGCCAGAGGCGAGCGGAACTGGCGCGACGGCGGACACCGCCGCGAACGCATCGGCCTGCCCTGCCCCAAACAGATCGTCACGTCCGGGGGCGCCGAGATCGCGCGCCGTGGCGGTCAGGATCGAGCGCACCTCGTTCGGTTTCAGCGCAGGATTGCGCTCCAGCACCAGTGCCGCAATGCCGCTGACGAAGGCGGCGGAAAACGACGTGCCCGAAGTGATCTGGTATTTGCCGTCCGGCGCCGGCAGGAAGATATCGGCGCCGGGCGCAGCGAGTGCGATGTAGTTGCCCCGGTTCGAGGCGGAGAACAGTTTCTCCTGCGCATCGGTGCCGCTGACCGCGATCACGTTCGGGTTCGCGGCGGGATAGAGCGGCGCCGATTTCGCCCCGGCATTGCCGGCGGCGGCGACCGGCACGATGCCGCGCGCCGCACTCGCGGCGACCGCCCGCTCGATCAGTGGATCCTTGGGGCCGGCAAAGCTCATATTGATGATCTGCGCGCCGTGCAGCACCGCATAATCCAGTCCCTTCAGGATCACATAGGACGAGCTCTGCGCCCCGTTCGCGGTCGCGCCGAACGCGCGGATCGCGAGAATGCGCACCTCCGGCGCGCTCCCCATCAGCCTGGCATGGGCGGCGATCACCCCCGCGATGCCGGTACCGTGCGCATGCGGCCCTTCATTGCTGCCGATCGCATCGAACGTGTCGGCAATCGTATTCGCCAGTTCCGGATGGCCGGCATCGATGCCGGAATCGATCACGGCGATGGTCACGTTCATGCCGCGGACGAGTGTGTGCGCCTGCGGCAGGCGAAGCTGCGCCAGCGCGTATTGCGCCGGGTCGCCCTCGGTCGGTGCCGTCTTCTGGTCCTGCAACAGGTAGCGGAAGTTGAGCTGCACCGAGCGCACGCGGCCGTCGCCGGCCAGCGCCCGGCGCACCACGTCCACCGGGCGGCGATCGGTGATGCGGAACAGGCCGATGGTGGAGCCGAGCAGCGGGACGTTCCGTATCTCCGCCCGCGCCAGGCCATGACGCCGCGCCAGCTCCTCGATCTGCGCGTCGGTCAGCGCACCATCGATTTCGGCCACGAGTTCGTTGGGCACCGCGCGGAAATCAACCGCGGTTCGCGGCGCGTTGTTGCGCGATCCGCCCTTGGCCTTCCTGCCGGCCGCCTTGCCGCCACTGCCGCCATCCGCAGTGGAGACGACGGGACGGTCGAGGCACTCGCCGTCGCTACCGCGATAGGCAGCGTCGCAGGCGCGGTGGAGGTTGGGCGAATAGCGCGCGGAGGGCAGCGTCGACTGCACACCAATGCGGGGCATGGTGGTGACGCTGATCCGCGAGGGGGTCCGCGCAACCGCCGCCCCGCCGATATTGGTATTGACCCGCGGCCCGACATTCGTGCTGACGCTCGGCACCCGTGGGGCGACGCGGATTTCCGGCGTGCGCATGATGCTCTGCGCCGCGGCCGGACCTGTGGAACCGATGAACAGCGCCGAAATCAGCACCAACGCCATCTCGATCCGCCATTTCGAGCGTTCACGGGTCATGGCATCTCGCGCTAGGTCGCGTGGACAGTTATGTTAGCCAGAGCAGAGTTGCGGCGATAGCGACGACAGCGAAGTAATTTCGTGCGGTTTTTTCGTAGCGCGTAGCAACGCGCCTGAAACGCTTCAGTTTCGAGAAG
>NZ_JBUYEN020000049.1:0-48681 GCF_055229415.2 Bradyrhizobium sp. Leo114
CTTCCTCAAATCCAAAGAGTAAGGCTTGCCCATCCATGCCGGCCTCCAGCCCAGCCAGCATGGTGAATCAGAAACCGCCTGATTTGGGAATCCCAAATCGATTCAAGCTAACTTCATTCCGCTTTAGGCGGGGACGACAACGGTGCGAGGTGTGAGAGAATCGTAGGATGGGTAGAGCGAAGCGAAACCCATCATTCGCGCGGCTTGCTCGATCGCGATGGGTTTCGCCGCGCTCTACCCATCCTACGGCGCTAATGCTTCGCCCGTCACGACAGCCGCATCTCGAGCAGCCGGCGGCCTTCGCCCTTGAGCAGCTTCTTCACGGCGCTGGAAGCGATCACCTCGCCGTTGTTGGCGTAGGCTTCGTGGTTCTTCTCGATATCGTCGAGGCGATAGAGATAATTGACCATGATGCCGGCGGATTCGCGCAAGCCTTTCGGCGAGAGGTCGCCGAGCCAATTGATGCGCTCCAGCCGCGCGCCGTTGCCGAGGTGGAAGCGCGCCACCGAATCGATCAGGCGTCCCTTCGGCGTTCGCGCTTTCAGGAAATAATAGGCGGCGAGCGGCTCCAGCACGGTCCGGAGTTGCGCGGCCAGTTCGGCAATGTCGAACCAGTCGGGCTTGCCGAGCCCTTCCAGCAGCAGCCGATCCTCGTCGGAGAGCGGGGCGTCGCTCGCCTGCCTCAGCCATTGCATGAAGCCCGGCACCGGCGACAGCGTCACGAAGGTGTCGAGCTTCGGCAATTCGCGGCGCAGTTCCTCGACCACCTGCTTGATCAGGAAACTGCCGAAGGAGATGCCGCCGAGCCCGCGCTGGGTGTTGGAGATCGAATAGAACACGGCGGTGCGGGCGCGCTCGATCGGCACCGGCTCGCGCTGCTCGGCGAGCAGAGGTGCGATCGCGCCGGGGATCGTCTCGGTCAGCGCGACCTCGACGAAGATCAGCGGTTCGTCGTTCAGCGCCGGATGGAAGAACGCGTAGCAACGGCGATCGATGGGATCGATGCGGCGGCGCAAGTCGTTCCAGTCGCGGATCTCATGCACCGCCTCGTAGCGAATGATCTTCTCCAGAATATTGGCCGGTGTCGACCAGTCTATCCTGCGCAGCACGAGAAATCCCCTGTTGAACCAAGAAGAGAGCAGATGGGTGACGTCGCGGTCGAGCGACTCCAGGTCCTTGTTGCCCTTCATCAAGTTGAGCAGATCGGCGCGCATCGACACCAGTTCGCTGGTGCCGCCCGGCGCGCGGTTGAGCCGGCGGATCAGTTCCTGCCGGCGCGGCTCGGAGGCGAAATGCAAATCGCTGGCTTCACCGTCGTCGGAACCCTTGCGCCAGGCCTCGATCGCCTGCATCAGCTTGGCGCGGTCAGGCCCGAAATCCCGGGAGAGCGTCTGGAAAAACGCCAGCCGCCCCGCGGCGTCGAGATGGTGATAGCGGTCGAGCACCTCGCGCGCCATCGCAGTGCCGGAGGCTTCGCCACGGCCCGAGAGCAGCGCCTCGCACAATTCAAGAAGCTCGGAGGCGTCCTGCTTCGTTTCCAACGAATTGCCTCGCCGGAGCAGCGTACGGCCGCGCTCGGAAATCGTTGCCAGCAGGTCGGAGAAAAAGGCATTGGCCATGGGAGGGATCGAATCCGATTACACCGAAGCTTACATAGGATTTAGGTTCCTGCCGACTATACTCAAGAACACCATTTTGTCATGACTTGCCAATGGAGTCTCGCGTTCATTCCTTGCCCGCAAACTCCGTCGGCGTCTTGCCGGTCACCTGGCGGAACGCATGGGAGAACGCCGGAACGCTGGCATAGCCGAGGTCGGAGGCGATCTGCTTGATCGACACATTAGATTCTGTCGACAGTCGTTCAATCGCGGCCGCGATGCGGGCGCGCTGGCACCAGCTCTTGAAACTGAGCTGCGTCTCCGACGAGAACAGGCGCGACAAGGTTCGCGCCGACGTGCCGACCTCGCGTGCCAGCGTCTCGATTTCATATTGGGCGGTTGGATTGGCGAGGACGATGCTGGCGGCGCGCCGGCAGCGCGGTTCCTGCGGCAGCGGAATGAAGGTCGCGGAATCCTCGGCCTGGTCCAGTTCCAGCATGACCAGTTGCAGCAGAAGCGCAGTCCGCTCGTGATCGTCCCGTCTGTCGAACAGCGCCAGGATGGTCTGATGCAAGAGCGGCGATATCCGCACCACGAATTCGGCACCGAGGCTGTTGCCGCGCGCTTTGCGCTTCAGCCACGGCAATTCGAAATACAGCGTCCGCATCTGGATGTCGGCGAGCACGTCGATCGAATGCTCCATCAAGGCCGGCACCCACACCGCGCGATCCGGCGGCACCAGCCAGCGACCCTTCGGCGTCGTCACCTGCATCGTGCCTTCGGCGGCGTAGACCAGTTGCGACTCGCGGTGGATGTGGGTGTCGAGCCGCACGCCGCGCCGATAGTGACGCGCGACCAGATGCACGCCGTCGCCGGTGGCGCGCTGGCCCCGCAAGATCGCGGCAATTGGCGTTTCGGCGACAGTCATTGGCGACATCCCGTCAGGACAACTCCCTATAACCTAGTTCCGGAAGCAAGAGGATTCCCCAAAGGGACATCTAAGGGGAAATCTCAAGAGCACTTCTAAAGGGATCGAAACAGGATCAACGCATGAACAGCCCCGGCCGGGTGATCACCTACGTCAACGCCGCCCATTTCATTGACCATTATTCGATGCTGATCTTCGCCGCCGCCGTCATCGTGATGGGTCCGGCGCTCGGCATGGCCTATTCGGAATTGCTGCCATACGCCACCCCGGGCTTCATCGCCTTCGGCGCCGGCTCGCTGCTGACAGGCTGGCTCGGCGACCGCTGGAGCCGCCGCCATATGATGGTGATCTTCTTCATCGGCATCGGGCTGTCCATGATTTCGGTCGGCTTCGTGCAGACCCCGCTGCAGCTTGGTGCGGCGCTGCTGGCGATCGGCGTGTTCGCCTCGATCTACCATCCGGTCGGCACTGCCATGATCGTGTCCTATGCCGACAAGCTCGGCCGCGAGATGGGGCTGAACGGGGTCTGGGGTAATCTCGGCGTCGCCTCCTCGGCGCTGGTCACCGGCGTGATCGGCCAGTATCTCGGCTGGCGCTTTGCCTTCATCATTCCCGGCATCGTCACCGTGCTGCTCGGCATCGCCTTCGCGCTGACCGTGGTGCATGAGGATCGCAAGGGGAGCAAGCAGGCCGCAGCCCAGGCGCGCGTCGCGAAGAAGGACATGTGGCGCGTGATCCTGTCGCTCCTGATCGTGGTGATCGCGATCTCCACCACCTTCAACGCGGTGACAGTGGCGCTGCCGAAACTGTTCGCCGAACGGCTCGCCGACCTGACCAGGAGCCCGGCGCTGCTCGGCGTGATCGCAGCCTGCGTCTATGTGTTCGGCGCGATGACGCAGTACACGATCGGCAAATTGCTCGACCACCATTCGCTCAAGACGGTGGCGCTGCCGCTGTCCTTCATGCTGGCGCCGTTCCTCTATCTGGCAGCGACGCTGTCGGACCTGCCGCTGATCCTGGTGTCGATCGGCATCGTGATGGGCGCGTTCGGCCAGGTCACGGTCAACGATGCCATGGTCGGCAAATACACCAGCGAGGAATGGCGGTCGCGCGCCTATGCGGTGCGCTATTTCGTCGGCTTTACCGCGGCCGGCGCCTCGGTCGGACTGGTCGCCTGGCTTTACGAGCAGGGCGGGTTCGTCACCATGCTGCGTGCGTTCGCCGCGCTCTGTCTATTGGCGATCGCAGCGGCCATTATCCTGCCCAATGAGATCAGGACGCCGGCGCCGCAGGCGAACTGAGGCCGGGGATATTTCGTCGCGGACACGCAAGGTTGATCGTTATGTGAACTGCATCACTTCATGCGTTGCACAATATCTGGCAAACTTGTTTGGGGTAAGGAGTGTGATAGGCTCTTTATGGGTAGATCTTTAGGTTTCGGGGGCTGAGGCTAATTGCGCCTCAACGCTGTATTTGCGGTTTTTGGAGCCCAACCGATCCATGGGTGAGATTCGCGACTTCAAGTCGGGCAGGCACGAGCGGCCGCCGGGTGATCCGACGCCGCGGCGCCTTGCCGCGATCGTCGCAGGCGACATCGCCGGCTACAGCCGCCTGATGCAGCTCGATGAGGAGGGCACGCACAACCGCGTCAAGCGGATCGAGCGCGACCTGATCGAGCCGACCATCGTCGAGCATCACGGCAAGCTGGTGAAGACGACCGGCGACGGCTTCATTGCAATGTTCGACAGTCCGGTCGAAGCCGTCAGGTGCAGCATCGTGATCCAGCAGAACCTGGTCGGCCGCAACGCGGCGGTACCGAGGGACTACTGGATCGAGTACCGGATCGGCGTCAATCTCGGCGACGTCATCATCGAGCCCGACGACATCTATGGCGACGGCGTCAACGTTGCCTCGCGCCTTGAAGGGATCGCCGAGCCGGGGCAGGTCTTCATTTCCGGCGGCATCTACGAGCAGATCAAGCACAAGCTGGTGTGCGGTTACGAGTCGCTCGGCGACCGCAAGGTCAAGAACATCACCGACCCGGTGCGGGTGTATCGCGTGCTGCCGGATGCCGCGGCCTTCCAGCGGACGCGCCGGCGGCGCGAGAACGTCCTGATCTTCCTGCTCAGCATCACGCTCGCGATCATCGCCGGCGGCATCCTCTGGTCCTTGCTGATACCGCGGAGCGAAAAGCTGGCGGTGCGAACCCCGGCGCCAGCGGCATCACCGTCGCCGGCGGCATCGCCGAAGGCGGCCGAGCCGGCGCCCGCCACGAAACAGGCGGCAGCTCCCGCTGCCAGTCCCACGGCGCAACCGCAGCCGCCGCAGCCCTCCGCGAGCCCGGCGGTGACGGCGGTCGCGCCCCCGACGCCGCCCACGCCGTCCGTGCGGGAGCCCGAGATGGTCGCGCTTCAGGGCGGCAGCTTCTCGATGGGCAGCAATGACGACGCGTCGGAGCGGCCGATCCGAAGGGTGACGGTCAAGCCATTCGCCATCGCCAAATATCCGGTCACGGTCCGCGAATGGAACGCGTGCGCCGCCGCCAAGGTGTGCGGCTTCACGGCGACCGGAAAGGACGAGGCGCCGGTCACGAATGTGAGCTGGAGCGATGCCAAGCAATACGTCACCTGGCTCGCGGACGTCACGAAGAAGGCCTATCGGCTTCCGAGCGAAGCCGAATGGGAGTTTGCCGCCCGCGGCGGAACGCAGACCAGATATTGGTGGGGCGAGCAGATGCAGCCGGGCATGGCCAGTTGCAAGGATTGCGGCGACAGCGCCGCCGCCGAGCAGCCGACCAAGGTCGGTAACTTCAAGTCCAATCCGTTCGGCCTGCATGACATGGGCGGCGGGGTCGACCAGTGGGTCGAGGATTGCTGGCACAAGAATTATCAGGGTGCCCCGGCCGATGGTTCTCCCTGGCTTGGCGGAGACTGCACATCCCATGTGCTCCGCTCCGGCTCCTGGAAGAATGACACGCGTTATGTGCGACCGGCCAATCGGGATAACTACGACACCAACGTTCGATATCCGACCCATGGCTTCCGGGTCGCGCTGTCGCCTTAAAGTATTTGGATCGGGGAGGGGGGCAATGAGAGTTGCGCGTACACTTCTGATTTCTGCGGTCCTGTCGTCGCTTACGAACGTTGCGCACGCGCAGGATAAACCTGCACCGAAGGATGCGGTCCTGTATTTTGTCTGGCCGCAGAATGGCGCGACCATCAAGGGCGCATTCTGGGCCCGCTTCGGCCTGCGCAACATGGGCGTGACCCATGCCGGCGACGACTATGCGAACGCCGGTCATCACCATCTGCTGATCGACGTCAACGAGCCGCTCAATCCGAACGAGCCGATCCCATCGGACAAGTCCCACCTGCATTTCGGTGCCGGCCAGACCGAGGCGCGTATCGAGCTGCCCCCCGGCAAACATACCCTGCAGCTCGTGCTCGGCGACGCCAAGCACTATCCCTTCAAGCCGCCGGTCGTGTCGGAGAAGATCACGATCCGCGTCAGATGAATTTGTAGTGTCGGCCGGCTTGCCCAAACTGGCGGTTGCGTGCTCTCCCATCATGCGGTTTGTTGCGGCAGCCGGGCAACAGACTCGGCGGGGAGGAAGCCGATGCCCAGTCAATTGCCCCTTATCGCAGGCCTTGTTCTCGCGGTCGCCATGATGGCCGCTCCGGCCAGTGCCGACGCGCTGAAGGACGAGATCGCGCCGACCGGCAAGCTCCGCGTCGCGATTGCGATCAGTCCGGCGGGCGGTGCGTTCTGGTGCACCAAGACCGAAACCGGCTATGCCGGCGTGCCGGTCGATCTCGGCAAGGCAATGGCCACGCAGCTCGGCGTACCCGTTGAATATGTCGTGCACCAGAATTCTGGACAGATCACCGATGCGGCATCGAAGGGCACCTGGGACGTCACCTTCCTGCCCAAGGATCCAGAGCGCGAAACCAAGATGATGTTCGGCCCGATTTATGAGGTCGCGGACGCCACCTACATCGTCAGGCCGGGCTCGGCGGTGACGAATTTCGCCAGCCTCGACCAGCCGGGCGTCAAGGTCGCCGCCGTCAACAACACCACCACCATGCGGGGTGCGATCGCGCACCTGAAGAACGCCAAGGTGACGGGCTATCAGACCTATGACGAGATCTTCAATCTCCTGAAGAGCGGCGAGGTCGACGCGTTCGCACTCTCGCGCGACCAGCTCAATGCGATGGCGAAGAAGATTCCGGGCACCCGGGTGCTGGACGAAACCTTCAAGCAGACGGTGACTGCGGTCGCGGTCCCGCTGAATCATCCGCTGTCGGCGACTTTTGCGACCAAGTTCATGACGGAAGCGACTGCCAACGGCACGCTCCGCAAAGCCTATGACAATAACGGGCTGAAGGACGCGCCGATCCGGACGCAGGCCAAATAGGCGCCCAGTCCTCAGTGTGCGTGCCGTATAGGCAGCGTGCCCAAATCAGCGGCACGGCTTCACCAGGGCGGCGCAGCGACAACTGCCTAAAGCCCTGCAATTCCCGGCCGTTCTCCACCGATCGGCGAGCACCGCTGTTGGCACATCGATTGCTTTTGGATGTACCAGTCAATGACGACTGCCGTCCTTCGGATTGCCTAGGCCAGCGTTGGCTGAAGGTGCAGGGATCAAAGCGACCTTATTCGGACGCGCCGAGCAGTCGTTAAAGACGCCACCCCATATCCCTGTTCCAACTGGGCTCCGCCAACCGCAGCGTCGCAGCAGGAATTGTCTCATTCCTGTCGCGCCGTAGATCCGGCGCGCGTCCAGGACGGCCACTCATCCTTCATATCCGCGCTGCGGCCGAGCCGCGGTGTTGTTGGTTTTGCGAACAAGGGGAACTGGAATGGCCTATCTCGTGCCTTCGGAATTTGTCACCAAGATGGTGGACGCGGGTGAGTCGAAGATCTTCATGTCGACGCGCGACACGGTGATCCGTGCTTATATGGCAGGCGCGATCCTGGCGCTCGCCGCGGCCTTTGCGGTGAGCGTCAACGTATCGACCGGTGTGCCGATCGTCGGCGCGGCGCTGTTTCCGGTCGGTTTCTGCATGCTCTATCTGTTCGGCTTCGATCTTCTGACCGGCGTGTTCGTGCTGTCGCCGCTGGCCTGGATCGACAGGCGGCCGGGCGTGACGCTCGGCGGCGTGCTGCGCAACTGGGGCTTGGTGTTCATCGGGAATTTTGCCGGCGCCTTCACCGTGGCTGTGATGATGGCGATCGTCTCGACCTTCGGCTTCTCTTCGCCGCCCGACAAGGTCGGTCAGATCATCGGCACCATCGGCGAAAGCCGCACGGTCGGTTATGCCGCGCACGGCGCGGCGGGCATGCTGACGCTGTTCGTCCGCGGCATGCTCTGCAACTGGATGGTCTCTGCCGGCGTCGTCGGCGCAATGATCTCGACCACCGTCAGCGGCAAAGTGATCGCGATGTGGATGCCGATCATGCTGTTCTTCTTCATGACCTTCGAGCATTCGGTCGTGAACATGTTCCTGTTCCCTTCGGGGCTGCTGCTCGGCGGCAAGTTCACGATCATGGATTATCTGATCTGGAATGAGATTCCGACCGTGCTCGGCAACCTCGTCGGCGGTCTCGCCTTCACCGGGCTGACGCTCTACGCCACCCATGTGAAGACAGCGCCGAAGCGCGAGCGCCAGCGCCTCGCGGCTTGATCTGATCGCGCATATGGGTCTCTCCTTTGCGGAGAGACCCATTGCCTCTTCACCTCGCGATGTCGCGCCATTTGAAAATATCGGTCGGGCAATGTTCCGATAAAGGCCGCAAGGAAACCAATCAGGATTTCCATGGCATCCTGATTCCGAGCGAGCCGCTGCTCGGCCTGAAGGGCATCGCGATCGTGCTCGCCGATGGGATCAGCTCGAGCAGCGTCAGCCGCATCGCAAGCGAGTCGGCCGTCAAGGGGTTCTTGACCGACTATTACTGCACCTCCGAATCCTGGTCGGTGAAGACCTCGGCGCAGCGCGTGCTGGAAGCCACTAATTCATGGTTGCATGCGCAGACCCGGCGCAGCCAGAACCCTTACGAAAAGGACAAGGGCTATGTCTGCACGCTGAGCGCCATGGTGATCAAGTCGACCACCGCGCATATCTTCCACGTCGGCGACTGCCGGATCTATCGTCTCGCCGGCAACAGCCTTGAGCAACTGACCACCGACCACCGCGTGGTCTTGTCCTCGGTGCAGAGCTATCTCGGCCGTGCCTTGGGCGTTAATCCACAGGTCGAGATCGACTACCAGTCGTTCAGGGTCGAGCCGGGCGACATGTTCCTGTTGGCGACCGACGGCATCTATGAGCATGTCGCACCGCGCCAGTTGGCAAAGATGATCGTCGACGGCGCCGATGACCTCGACAAGGCGGCGAAGGCCATCGTCGAGCAGGCCTATGAGCGCGGTAGCCAGGACAATCTCACCGTCCAGATCGTGCGTATCGACGAACTGCCGGAGAGCAGCGCCAGCGAGGCGTTCGGCCAATCGAGCGAGTTGCCGTTGCCGCCGCTCTTGGAAGCCAGGATGGCGTTCGACGGCTACACCATCGTGCGCGAGCTGCATGGCAGCAGCCGCAGCCACATCTACCTCGCCGTTGATGACGACACCGGCACCACGGTGACAATCAAGATTCCGTCGATCGATCTGCGCGACGATCCCGCCTATCTGAAGCGGTTCATGATGGAGGAATGGGTCGCCAAGCGCATCGACAGCCCGCATGTGCTGAAGCCCTGGACGCCACCGCGCACGCGCAATTATCTCTACGTCGTGACCGAATTCATCGACGGGCAGACGCTTCGGCAATGGATGATCGACAATCCGAGCCCGCAGCTTGAGACGGTCCGCGGCATTGTCGAGCAAATCGCCAAGGGCATCCGCGCCTTCCACCGCAAGGAGATGCTGCACCAGGACATCAGGCCCGACAACATCATGATCGACAAGACCGGCACGGTGAAGATCATCGATTTCGGATCGACCAGGATCACCGGCGTAGTCGAGGCGGCGCCCTTGGACGGCCGCAACGAGATTCTCGGCACCCAGCAATACACTGCCCCGGAATATTTCCTGGGCGAGCCTGGCACGCCGCGCTCGGATCTGTACTCGCTCGGGGTCATCACCTATCACATGCTGACGGGACGTCTGCCTTATGGCGCCCGGGTCGCCCGCGCGAGGACCCGATCGGACTTCAACAAGCTCATCTACGGCCCGGCCACGCACATCCGTCCGGACATCCCGATCTGGGTCGATCGAGCAATGGAGCGGGCCGTGCATCCCAATCCATACAAGCGATATGACAGTCTGTCGGAGTTCTTGTTCGACCTCCGCAATCCCAACGCAAAATATCTCACGACGTCATCAACCCCGTTGATCGAGCGCAATCCACTATTGTTCTGGAAATGTACGACGCTCGTGCTGGCGTTCGCCCTGGTTCTCCTCTTGGCCTACGGGGCGCATCGCTTTCATTAGTGCGTGGTGCCGGAGGGGATCGGGTCCAGTCCGCTCTTGATCAGCTCAGCGCGGGCGTCGGGCGATGCGAGGAAGTGGATCAAAGCGCGTCCTGCGTCGGGCCCTTTGGAGGCGCTGGCGATCCCGGCGGAAAACACCGTGATCTTCTGCAGCTCATCCGGCAGCGGCCCGACGATATCGATGCCGGAAACGGGCTTCAGCTCGCTGATCTGCTGCAAGCCGATCTCGGCTTCGCCCTTGGCCACGATCTCGCCGACGGGCGTGGCCGGAATCTTTCTTGCTTTGTCCTTCATCGCTTCGGCAATGCCGAGCTTCTGGAACATGTCGGTCGATACGTAGACGCCGCTGGCGCTGTCGGAATAGGCGATCGACTTTGCCGCGAGCAGCGCGCGCTTCACGGCATCCGCCGAGCTGATGTCCGGCTTTAGCGCGCCTGATTTCACCGCGATTCCGATCGGCGACTTGACGAGTTCGACGCGGCTGTCGGCTATCACCTTGCCTTGCGCGGCGAGGTCATTGAGGGCGTAGCCGACCATGATGAGCACGTCGGCGGGCTCGCCGCGCTCGAGCCGCACCGGAATCGCGTTGACGGTGGTTCCCATCGACGGTCCATAGGCGGTCGACACCTTGTGGCCGGTCCTGCGCTCGAATTCGGGCACCAGGGCCTTGTAGGCGGCGGTCAGCCCGCCCGAGATCATTACGTGGATTTCGGCGGCGGATGCGGAGGCGGTGAGGAAGAGGGCGGCGGCGAGGGCAAGTGCGAGCGCGCGAAAAGTCGCGAAGGGCCGCATGGTCGTTTTTCTCCCGGGACAATTTTCTAGGTGCTCGTCGCGTTGGGCAGACTATTGCGTGCGGGGGCGAGTGGCTAGGGCCTCCACCCGTCATTGCGAGCGGAGCGAAGCAATCCATGTCGCCGCTTGCGGAAGCATGGATTGCTTTGTCGCTATGCTCCTCGCAATGACGGAAAGAGAAGCGCTCGCCTTGTCACGAATTCACGTGCACGAAGTCGCGCAACAGCGGATAGATCTCGTTGTTCCAGCGCTTGCCGCTGAACACACCGTAATGGCCGACGCCGGCCTGCATGTGGTGCACCTTGCGATAGCCGCGCACGCCGGTGCAGAGGTCCTGCGCGGCGAGCGTCTGGCCGATCGAGCAGATGTCGTCGCGCTCGCCTTCGACCGTCATCAGGCCCATGCGCCTGATCGCAGCGGGATTCACCGGCCGACCCCGGTGCATTAGCTTGCCCTGAGGTAGCAGGTGTTCCTGGAACACGTCGCGCACGGTCTCGATGTAGAATTCCGCCGGCAGATCCATCACCGCGAAATATTCATCGTAGAAAGTCTTGATGACGTTTGCCTTGTCCTTCTCGCCCTTGGCAAGATGATTGGCGAGGTCCATGTGCTGCTTGATATGGCGCTCGAGGTTCATGGAGACGAAGGCGGTGAGCTGCACGAAGCCCGGATAGACCTTTCGGAACGCGCCCCGGCACTGGATCGGGACATAGTTGATGAGGTTGTCCTCGAACCACTTTATCGGCTTGCTCTTGGCAAATTCGTTGACCTTGGTCGGCTGGATGCGCGTGTCGATCGGCCCGGCCATCAAGGTCAGCGATGCAGGGCGCGCGGGGTGATTGTCCTCCGACATGATCGCCGCCGCCGCCAGCGCCGACACTGAAGGCTGGCAGATCGCGACCATGTGCGCGCGCGGGCCGAGCTTGTCGAGGAAGGTGATGAGATGGTCCGTGTAATCCTCGAGCCCGAAACGACCTTGGTCGAGCGGAATGTCGCGCGGATTGTGCCAGTCGGTGATGTAGACGTCGTGATCCTGCAGCAGCGTCATGACCGTGCTGCGCAATAGCGTCGCGAAGTGACCGGACATCGGCGCTACCAAGAGCAGGCGCGGGTGCTCGGGTCCATCGACCTTCTTGAAGTGCAGGAGCGATCCGAACGGCGCGGCGTAGGCAACTTCCTCCCGCACCTCCAATTCGCGATTGCCCACCCTCACGCTGCCGATGCCATAGTCGGGGCGGGTGTAGGTCAGGGTGGAGCGCGAGATCAGTTCGAGTGCGGCCGCGAGCCGGCCAAACAACCGGTCCGACGCGCCCTGCGGCACCAGATTAAGATATCTAAGTGCCGCCGCCGCCCCCGTGCGCCATGGTGCCGTCAGGTCCATGTGATTCTGGTAGGCTTGGTACATCATTGACATTGACATCGTACGCAACCGCCCCTTGCCCCGCGTTGCTATGCAATATCGAAGCCAAAGCGGAGTCGAACCGCCCTCGAAATTGGCACGTGGCTTGCTGCTTGGGATATTCGGCGCCCAGGCGATGAGCAGGGGCGATATCCGCAAGGATAGGCTGGAGGCTTTGGGTCCCTGCGGTCGAGGTTGAGGCGTGAAGGAAGGCTCTATGGCAACGACACTGACCATCAGCAGCAAGAACTATTCATCATGGTCGCTGCGTGGCTGGCTGCTGGCGAAATTCGCGAGGCTGGAATTCGAGGAGGTGATCACAGCTCCGGACGACGCCTCGGCCCGCGCGGAACTCCTGCTGCTCTCGTCGTCGATCCTGGTGCCCTGCCTGCGCCACGAGGGCGCTACCGTCTGGGACACGCTGGCGATCGCCGAGTATCTCAACGAGGTCATGCCGAATGCCGGCCTGTTGCCGGAAGACCGCATACAGCGGGCACATTGCCGCTCGATCTGCGGTGAAATCCACTCCGGCTTCACGACGCTGCGGGCATCGCTGCCGGTCAATCTGAAAGGCCATTTCCCGGGCTTCAAGATCTGGTCGCGCGCGCAGGCCGATATCGACCGGATCTGCAGCATCTGGCGCGACTGCCTCGCGGAGTCCGGCGGGCCGTTCCTGTTCGGTGAGCGCCGCACCATGGCGGACGCGATGTATGCGCCGGTCGTCACCCGCTTCATCACCTATGACGTCAAGCTCGAGCCGATGCTGGCGGCGTATGCCGCGACCATCATGTCGATGCCGGAGATGCGGGAGTGGGTCGAGGCAGCCAAGGCTGAGCCCGCCGACGTCGAGGAGCTGGAGGTCGAATATTAGGCAGTGCTGCCTGCCGGCTGCGCGTTCAGCGGGCTCAAGCACGGTGCAAGTACTGCCTAAAGCTCGTGCCACGGCAGCCGCGCGCGAGTAGCGGCAGGCGAGCGGTGGTTGCGCCGCGAAAAATCGCTCGACTCAAATCCAGGCTTGGTTCCAAGCGCTTCGTCCGCTTGGCGACAGCGATCTGCAGGAATCGCTGCGCCGCAGCGCGACTGGCGCGGATTTCGCATGGCACGAACCAAGCTGTGAACGCGACGATGCGACGCTGCCGAAAATTTGGACGCCTTGCGTAGCCGCGGGTCTCGCGATCGAGAACGTTGGAGGCTTCAAATGAACCAGCATGCCGTTGTCAGCAAGTTCTCTCATGTCAAGCCAGGCGATACCGACTTCAAGGGCGGCGGCCTGCGCGACTTCTTCCTCTACCGCGATCTCGGCATAGCCGATGCCACCGGCGGCCAGGTGATCTGCCATCTGGTCAAGGCGAATCCCGATTGCCCGCCCGAGGATGGCACCGGCTGGCATCGCCATGATTGCGATTTCCAGATCGTGATCATGATGAAGGGCTGGGCGCGCTTCATGTACGAGGACAAGCCGACGCTGGTGCAGGCCGGAGACGTCGTGCACCAGCGGCCCGGTATCGTGCACTACCTCTTCGACTACTCACCGGACATGGAATATCTGGAGATCGTGAGCCCGGCGGACTTCAAGACCGTCGACATGCCGCCGGCCACCGACAAGGTGCCGCCGGTGACGCCTTGGAAGTAACTGATTGGGAGTCACCGATCATGTCGTCTCCGGAGGAATTAACTCTTGTGGTTGGCCGTTGGCTGCGGCCGCTGGTTGTTCTCCTGCATGTGGTGCGCCTGCTCGGACTGGCACCGACATCTAGCCGTGAACAACGGCGTACGGCACTCCATCACTGATTCGGACGCGCTTCGTTCCACGGGTGTTCCGAACCTTAAGGCGGCGAATTTTCCCGTCGCATTTTGATACAAGCAAATGCGAGAGGGATGATGCTTCATCCCACTCGCAGGTTTTGCTTCAGCGTGAGCTTCGCGTCGCTCGCGAAGCGGAAGCCGATAGCGACTCTTCTGTGATCTCCTAAGCCACACCTCTTTGCTTGACGCGAGGAAAGCGCCAGGCAATCACGGTCGCCTCGACCGTTCCGCCGGATTCGTCATTGAGCCAATGACCGTCGGTAAAGCGACAGGCGAACGGCAACTGATATGTGCCGCTCTGATCTTCGCAAAGCACTTCGACGATCTCGTTCGGCGGAGGTTCGCCGTTGCCATCGAATTGTGCCAGTCGCTTTTCGCGCGTTGCCATCTGATTATTCTCCACTTCCGATGCGTGGAAACGTTTGAGTTCCCAAAAGCCCCCCGCACCCCGCAATAAGCGGAGGACAGCGCCGGAATGCGGTTACAGTGTGGTATCTCTGACGATGTCGTCGTGCTTTGCGCACATTGCCGTGAGCGCGTGGAGGACTTAATGAACGTTAAGATGATGATCGCCTCGCTCATGATGCTCGTATCCAGCGCGTTGGCATTTAACAAAGTTAATGCTCAGGACGTTCCAGGCATCGAGATCTGTACCGTCGAGAAGACCTGGGAGCGGCGCACGAGCTGCCTGCAGAGCAATGTCGACTTCCTCCAGAAGACGATCACGAAGCTTGTGACCGATCACCAGCAGAAGCTCGATGCGGCCAATCGCCAGATTGAATACCTCAAGAGTGCATCCGCGACCTTGCAGAAGCGCGTGGATGATCTGCTGGCCGCGCAGAAGAAGATGGACGAGGACTTGAAGAAGAAGGCCGACGTGCCGCCGGCAAAGGACGCTGCGCCGGCGGCGAAAGAAGGCGGCAAGTGATGTGTGTCCGTCATTGCGAGCGCGAGCGAAGCAATCCATCTCACCGCTCGCGGAGACATGGATTGCTTCGTCGCTAGCGCTCCTCGCAATGACGCCTGGGGTGAGAAGCCCCCTACGACACGCGGTACTGCTCCATCACGTCTCTGTCGGGCTCATAGCCGAGGCCGGGCCCTTGCGGCACCTCGACGCTGCCGCTTGCATCGACATCGGCGCCGCCGCGCCAGAGGCAGGCCGGCCGTTTCATGTAGAAGGCTTCGATGAAGCCGTCGTGGCGTATCGACATCAGGTGCAGGGTCGCCAGGAAGCCCGGTCCGAAATAGGGCGAGTGTGGAACGATCTTGATGCCGAGTTCGTCGGCGAGCGTCGCAACTCTCAGGAACTCGGTGATGCCGCCGACCTTGGTTACCGAGGGTTGCGCATGGCTGACGGCGCCCGCCGTCATCATCTGGCGGAACTGGTGCACGGTGCAGGCATTCTCCCCGGCCGCGATGTCGAGGCCGCCCTTGGCGCGCACGTCGGCGAGCGTGGCAAAATCCTCCGGCGGCCAGACCGGCTCCTCGAGGAACATCGGACTTGCCGCCTGGCAGTCTCGCGCGAAAGCAATCGCGCTCGGGCCGTCCAGCGGGCAATTCATGTCGACCATCAGCGGGACGTTGCTGCCAATCGCGTTGCGTGCGGCGAACACCGCGGGCGTCGTGGTCTCGTGCAGCTTGATCGCGCCGTAGCCGCGACGGAGCGCGGCCTCGCATTCGCCGGCGATATGTTCCGGCGTGCCGATACGCATCAGGCTCGCATAGGCCGGGATCCTCGCGCGTGTGGCCTCGCCGATCAGCCGATGCAGCGGCACGCCCTTGATCTTGCCGGCAAGGTCCCACAGCGCGATGTCGAACCCCGAGATCGCGAACATCGTGATGCCGTAGCGGCCGAACAGATGCAGGTTGCGCTGGATCTGCTCCATCACGGCGGGAATGCCGGATGCATCAGGCACGTCGAGGCCACGCGCCTGCGGCGCGATCATCTCCTCGATTGCGGTGCGGGTCGTCTGTGGACAGACATAGGCGAAGGCGTCGCCCCAGCCCGTGAGGCCGCTATCGGTCGAGACTTCGACCAGCACCATGTCAAGCGCTGCGATCGCCGACGCGCCTTGCCGGAAGCTCGCGGGGCCGGCGTCATAGGGGATGCGGATGTGGTGTGCGCGGATATCAGTGATTTTCATAAGGTGCCTCCAAAGGTGGATGCCGAGTGCTCCGTCATGGCCGGGCTCGTCCCGGCCATCCACGCCCTTCGCCGTTAAGTGCCCAACGTGGATGCCCGGGACAAGCCCGGGCATGACGGGTTCGATGGTGTCTTAGGTTGAGCGTTAAGAGCCCTTCTCGCCGCTCATGACGGGGCCGAACCGCTCCCAGCTCTCGCCCTTGAAGCGCGTCATCTGGAGTTGCTCGATTGGCGCGAAGTCGTTCGGTCCGGTCTTGATGCGGGTGCCCGGCAGGTAGATGCCGATCTGGAAATCGAGATTGGCCGCCTGCTTCATGACATTCTCGCGGGTGAGGTTGTCGCCGCATTGGCGCAGCACCTGCTCGAGCCCCTTGGCGACGCCATAGCCAAACACGGTCGCGGCATCGTCGAGATCGCCTTCAGGATACCATTTGCCCATGAACGCCCGCCACTCATTCATCGCGGGATCGTTCTTCCATTCGGCGTCCTTGGGATCCTTCAGATAGTTGGTGGACAGCACGCCCTGGCTGGCCTCATAGCCGGCCGGTTTCATGACGCCGCCGATCGAAACGGACACGTTGGTCAGGAACTGCACCGGGTGCCAGTCCAGCTCGGCGATCTTCTTGATCGCTTGGGCTGCGAATTTCGGCGTCGCGATGTTGACGAAGATGTCGGGATTGGCGCCCTTGAGCTGGACCACCTGGGAATCCACCGTGGGCGAACTGGTCTCATAGGAGGCCTCCACGATGATCAGCTTGCCAGCCTGATCGCCGAGGCCCTCGCGCAACCCGATCACGTAATCCTTTCCGAAATCGTCGTTCTGGTAGAGCACGCCGATCGTCTTGCCCGGATAGTTCTGCAGGATGTACTTGCCGTAGATCCGCGCTTCGACCTGGTAGCTGGGCTGCCAGCCCATGGTCCACGGAAAATTCTTCGGGTCGTTCCACTTGGCTGCGCCGGTGGAGACGAAGAGCTGCGGCACTTTCTTCGTGTTCATGTATTTCTGGATCGCGGTATTGCCCGGCGTGCCCAGCGGGTTGAAGATCAGCAGCACCTCGTCGTTCTCGACGAGCTTGCGTGCCTGCTCCACCGTCTTTGGCGGGCTATAGGCGTCGTCATAACTGACGAAGTTGATCTTGCGGCCATTGATGCCGCCTTCCGCATTGAGCTTCTTGAAATAGGCCGCTTCGGTCTTGCCGATTGTGGCGTAAGCGGAGGCCGGGCCGGAGTAGGGCATGATGTTGCCGATCTTGATCTCGGTGTCGGTGGCACCGGGGTCGTATTTCTTTTGTGCGCTGGCGGTTCCCGCGAGCGCGACAGCCAGAAGTGTCGCAAGCAGCGTGGATTGGGCATAGTTCAAGAGCCGGTAGTGCATCTTTGTCCTCCCTGACAGTTCGCCGCGGCTCTTGCAGTCTTGATTATGGGCAGCTTGATGTGAGCCGTCGGATCGATGCGTCAGCGAGTATGCACGATTGGCTATGCCTTGCCAGCGACGGGGCGGGTTGCAATTTCCGTGGGACGGAACGACGCTTTGATTGCTGCGGGACAGCAAGGACTGTCAAACGGTGCACGGCGCGATCACGCATGATGGACGCGTTTCGAGGGAAGGCCCGACAGCCATGAATCCAGCCCAGAAGGCGCTCTGGTACATCGAGAGCCATCTTGGTCAGCCGCTGACGCTCGACGAGATCGCCGGCATCGCCGGTGTCTCGCGCTTCCACCTGGTGCGCGCGTTTGCGGCGGCGACGGGGTTTCCGGTGATGCGTTACGTGCGCGCCCGCCGTCTCAGCGAGGCGGCTCGCGCGCTTGCGGGCGGCGCGCCGGACATTCTCAGCCTTGCGCTGGATGCGGACTACGGCTCCCACGAAGCGTTCACTCGCGCGTTTCGCGACCATTTCGGCGTCACGCCTGAAACGGTTCGCGCCACGACGTGCCTCAGCAAGCTGAAGCTACAGGAGCCGATCATGATGGATTCAACCGCGCTCGATCATCTCAGCCCGCCACGCATTGCAACCGGAAAGGCGTTCCTCGTCGCCGGCGTCGGCGAACGCTACAATCACGCCAATTGCGACGGCGCCGGCATTCCGAACCAGTGGCAGCGATTTCACCAGACGGTCGGCAATATTCCCGGCCGCATTGGCAACGTCGCCTATGGCGTCTGCTGCAACGGCGATGACGCCGGCAATTTCGATTATATCGCCGGCGTCGAGGTCGCCGACTTCTCCGACTTGCCGCGCGAGTTCAGCCGGGTGCGCATCCCCGAGCAGAGATATGCGGTCTTCACCCATGGCGAGCACATCTCCACGATCCGGCGAACCGTGAACACGATCTGGAATCACTGGCTGCCGCAGTCCGGTATGAAGGCGGCCGATGCGCCGAACTTCGAGCGCTATGACGAGAACTTCGATCCTATGACCGGCAATGGCGGCCTCGAGATCTGGGTACCTGTGAAGGAGTGATGGACTTGTAGGATGGGTAGAGCGAAGCGAAACCCATCAATGCGCCAGATGCGATGGGGCAAGATGATGGGTTTCGCTTCGCTCTACCCATCCTACGGCAGCTCGCAAGGCTGCCCTGCTCCGCGCTTGCTTGGCAAGCAGGAGCGTCTTTGCCATAACTTCACGCCAACAATACGTTGCGTGGGGCGGTCCAAAAATCCCCCTGCAGCCACAAGCAGCCGGGAGGATTTCATGGCCAATATCCGTGTTCTCGCCACCGATCTTGAATTTCCGGAAGGGCCGGTGGTGATGCCGGACGGATCGGTGGTGCTGGTCGAAATCCGCGGGAAACGGTTGACGCGGGTCTATCCGGACGGGCGCAAGGAAGTGGTGGCGCAGATTCCCGGCGGCCCCAATGGCGCGGCGCTCGGCCCCGACGGCAAGATGTACATCTGCAATAATGGCGGCTTCAGTTGGATCCCGACGCGCAACATGATCATGCCGGGGCCGCAGCCGGAAGACTATATCGGTGGCTCGATCCAGCGCGTCGATCTGCAGTCGGGCAAGGTCGAGACCGTCGTCGATAAATGCGGCGAGCATGCCTTAAGGGGACCGAACGACCTTGTCTTCGACAAGCACGGCGGACTCTGGTTCTCCGATCTCGGCAAGCGCCGCGCCCGCGAGATGGATGTCGGCGCGTTCTACTACATCAAGCCCGGCATGAAGGAGATCGTCGAGGGCGTGCATGGTCTGCTGCCGGCCAACGGCATCGGCCTGTCGCCGGACGAGAACACGGTCTACATCGCCGAGACCCCCACGGCACGGCTGTGGGCCTACGATCTCTCCGAGCCGGGCACCGTCAAGCCGCGCGACGTGATCTATCGCGGCGAACGCGGCAAGCCGATTGCGGGGCTCGGCGGCTACCAGATGTTCGACTCGCTTGCGGTGGAAGCGAGCGGAAATGTCTGCGTGGCGACGCTGGTCTCGGGCTGCATCTCCGTGATCGCGCCTGATGGTACCCTGGTCGAGCAGGTGCCGACCGGCGACCGCGTCACCACCAACATTGCCTTCGGCGGACCCGAGCTGAAGACCGCCTACATGACGCTGTCAGGGAAGGGCGACCTGGTCGCGATGGATTGGGCGCGGCCTGGCCTGCCGCTGAATTTTTTGAATAAATAGTGCTAAGGCGTCATTGCGAGCGAAGCGAAGCAATCCATGGCGCCGCGTACGGACAGATGGATTGCTTTGTCGCTGTCGCTCCTCGCAATGACGGAAAGGATACCGGATGCCCTGGCTTGAACCTATCACCCTTCGCGGCGCGCATGCGCGGCTGGAGCCACTGTCGCCGGATCACGCCGATGGTCTCGTTGAGGCCGTGAAGGACGGCGAGCTCTGGAAGCTCTGGTACACTTTCATCCCTCGGCCTGAAGACATGCGCAAAGAGATCGACCGCAGGCTTGGCCTGCAGGCGGCCGGATCGATGCTGCCGTTCACGGTGTTCGATGCCTCCGGCACCATCTCGGGCATGACCACCTACATGAATGTCGATGCGCTCAACCGGCGCGTCGAGATCGGTTCGACCTGGTACGCGAAGCGCGTGCAGCGCAGCGCGGTCAATACGCAGTGCAAATTGCTGTTACTGACGCATGCTTTTGAGACGCTCGATTGCATTGCGGTGGAGTTCCGCACGCATTTTTTCAATCACCAGAGCCGCCGCGGCATCGAGCGGCTCGGCGCCAAGCTGGACGGCGTCCTGCGCAGCCACCAGATTGCACCAAACGGCACGTTGCGCGACACCGTGGTCTACAGCATTATCGCCAGTGAATGGCCGACGGTGAAGGCGCACCTCACCTATCAACTCAACGAAAAGCCGCGGTAGCCGCTCTGCCGCGCCAGAAACGAGACGATGGAAACGTTCGATTATGTGATCATCGGCGCGGGCTCCGCCGGTAGCGTTCTTACCAACCGCTTGAGCGAGGATGCCGGCACTACGGTGTGCGTGCTCGAAGCAGGCCCGAAGGATTGGCACCCCTATATCCATCTGCCGGCCGGCTTCATCAAGACGTTCCACATGAAGAGCGTCAACTGGGCCTACCAGCAGGAGCCGGGCCCTTGGACCGGCGGCCGCAGCATCTATGCGCCGCGCGGCAAGACGCTCGGCGGCTCGTCCTCGATCAACGGCCATATCTACAACCGCGGCCAGCGCCAGGACTTCGACACCTGGGCGCAGCTCGGCAACCGCGGCTGGGGCTATCCGGACGTGTTGCCATATTTCAAGCGGATGGAACGTCGTGTCGGCGAGTGCGACGAGACCTATCGCGGCCGCGACGGCAGCCTCTCGGTCACCACCATGGACTGGCAGGATCCGCTCTGCGAGGCCTTCATGGAGGGGGCGGTCAGCCTCGGCATTCCGCGCAATCCTGACTACAACGGCGCGATCCAGGAAGGCGTGTCCTACTGTCAGCGCACCATCCAGAACGGCCTGCGCATGAGCGCGGCGAAAGCGTTCCTGCATCCGGCGCGGAAGCGGCCGAACGTCAACGTGCGCACGCATGCGCATGTCACCAACATCATCTTCGAGGGCAAGCGCGCGGTCGGCGTGCGTTACTTGCGGGGAGGGCGGGGCGGCGAGCCGGTCGAGGTGCGAGCCAGCAAGGAAGTGATCCTCTCCGGCGGCGCCTACAACTCGCCGCAGGTCCTGCAATTGTCCGGCGTCGGCTCGCCGGAGCTGTTGCAGTCGCACGGCATCGAGGTGCGCCACGCATTGCCCGGTGTCGGCGAGGGATTGCAGGACCATTACGCGCCGCGTTCCGTCGCGCGCGTGAAGAACATCCGGACCATCAACGAGCTTCGGCGGGGCCTCAGCCTGTGGGTCGAGGCGTTGAAATGGGCGACGACACGGCGCGGCCTGCTGTCGCTGTCGCCGACCATGGTCTATTGCTTCTGGCATTCGGGCGAGACCACGGAGAGTTCGGATCTCCAGCTCACCTTCACGCCGGCGAGCTACAAGGAAGGTGTGCAGGGCCAGCTCGAGGATCAGCCCGGCATGACGGTCGCCTCCTGGCAGCAGCGGCCGGAGAGCCGCGGCTTTGTCCGCATCCGCTCGTCTGATCCGTTCGCGCCGCCGATCATCCAGACCAACTATCTCGTCGAAGAGCTTGATCGCCGCGTCGTGGTCGCCGGCATGAAGCTGGCGCGCCGCCTGTTGAAGTCGGCGCCGCTTGCGCCTTACTACGACTACGAGGATTTCCCCGGACCGAACGTGCAGACCGACGACGAATTCCTCGCGGCTGCGACCGAGCGCGGCACGACGACCTTCCATCCCGGCTGCACTTGCCGGATGGGTCCGGCGGATGCCAGATGGGCCGTGGTCGACGACCAGCTCCGCGTCCACGGACTGCAGGGCCTGCGCGTGGTCGACGCCTCCATCATGCCGCGCATGATCTCCGCCAATCTCAACGCCTCGACGATGATGATCGCCGACAAGGCCTCCGACATGATCCGCGGCAAGCAGGCGGCGGCCGCCGTGGCCCTGGCGGAATACGCCTGATGCTGTTTCTCCTCATCCTGAGGAGCGCGCAGCGCGTCTCGAAGGATGAGGCAACAGGCGGGGCCTCATGGTTCGAGACGGCGCTTGCGCGCCTCCTCACCATGAGGGGAAAGTCCTTCACTCGTACACGAACGCCTTGTCCGTCAGATCGATCGTCGGAAACTCGTCCTTCTCGGCCCAGTAGTCCTGGTTGTGCTGCCATTCCGGCTTTTCGCCGCGCTTGGGCAACAGGTGCATGCCGCGCAGCATGTAGCCGGGGTTGAAGTTTTCTTCGTCGATCCACGGCAGGATCGGCATGTTGTGGTCCTCCGGCCGCAGCGCCGGCGTGACCTTCTTCGCACCGGTTTCCTTCATGTGCGTGAGCAGGCGGCAGACGAAGTCGGCGACGAGGTCGACGCGCAGGGTCCAGCTCGCGCGGAAATAGCCGAACACCCAGACGAGGTTGGGCACGCCCGTGAACATCATGCCGCGATAGGTCACGGTATCGGCGAAATCGAGCGGCTTGCCGTCGAGCTCGAACTCGATATCGCCGGTGGCGCACAGATTGAAGCCTGTCGCGGTGACGATGATGTCAGCCTCTAACTCCTTGCCGGACTTCAGCAGGATGCCCTTCTCGGTGAAGCGTTCGATCTCGTCGGTGACGACGGATGCCTTGCCGGCCTTGATGCCCTGGAACAGGTCGCCGTCAGGGATGAAGGCGATGCGCTGCCGCCACGGGCGATAGCGCGGCGTGAAGTGGGTCGCGATGTCATAATCCTTGCCGAGATACGCCTCCACCGCCGACAGCAAATCCTTCTTGGCCTCTTCAGGTTTCTCGAAGGTCTTGCGGGTGAAGGCATCCTGGTCGAACAGGATCTTGCGGCGGGTGATCTCGTGAATCCATTTCTCGTCGACCTGCAACTGCCGCAGTTGCTCAGCGATCTCGATTGCGTTGCGGCCGGTGCGGAAATAAGTCGGCGAGCGCTGCAGCATGGTCACATGGCCGGCGTCCTTGGCCATCGCCGGGATCAGCGTCGCGGCGGTGGCGCCGGAGCCGATCACGACGACGCGCTTGCCCTTGTAGTCGAGATCCTCGGGCCATTTCTGCGGATGCACGATCGGGCCCTTGAACTTGGCCATGTCCTTCCACTCCGGCGTATAGCCCTCGGCGTGGCGGTAGTAGCCCTGGCACATCCAGAAGAAATTGGTGGTGAAGCGGAAGTGCTCGCCGGTGTCGGTCCGCGTGGCGTCGATGGTCCACAGATTGGTCTCGCTCGACCATTTCGCCGACGTGATGGTGTGGCGATAGCGGATGTGGCGGGCGAGGTCGTTCTCCTCGATCACCTCGCCCATATATTTCAGGATCTCTGCGGCGGTTGCGATCGGCGCGCTGGTCCAGGGCTTGAAGCGATAGCCGAAGGTGTGCAGGTCGCTGTCGGAGCGGATGCCCGGATAACGATGCGTGCTCCAGGTGCCGCCAAAAGTCTTCTGCGTCTCCAGCACGACGAAGCTGGTCCCGGGGCATTGCGTGGTCAGGTGGTAGGCGGCTCCGACTCCGGAAATTCCGGCGCCCACGATCAGGACGTCGAAATGCTCAGACGTGACGGGCTCGGCAGCGCGAATCTGCGTTTGGACGTTCATCTTCCCTGCTCTTTGTTGTTTTGTTGGTATAGGCACGAAGCGCCGGGGGCTCCCGGCGCTTCGGAAATCGTCACGTCAGACTTCGCGGCGGCTCAGGAACGCCAGCCGCTCGAACAGGTGCACGTCCTGTTCGTTCTTGAGCAGTGCGCCATGTAGCGGCGGGATCAGCTTGCGCGGATCGCGCTCCCGCAGCATTTCCGGCGTGATGTCCTCGTTCAGCAGCAGCTTCAGCCAGTCGAGCAATTCGGAGGTCGAAGGCTTCTTCTTCAGGCCCGGCACTTCCCGCACCTCGAAGAAGATGCGCAACGCCTCTTCCACCAGGCGCCTCTTGATGCCGGGGAAATGCACGTCGACGATCTTTTCCATCGTGTCCGCATCGGGGAACTTGATGTAGTGGAAGAAGCAGCGGCGCAGGAAGGCGTCCGGCAACTCCTTCTCGTTGTTGGAAGTGATCATCACGATCGGGCGCAGCTTGGCCTTGATGCTCTCGCCGGTCTCGTAGACGAAAAACTCCATGCGATCGAGCTCGAGCAGCAGATCGTTGGGGAATTCGATATCGGCCTTATCGATCTCGTCGATCAAGAGCACCGGGCGCTTCTCGTTGGTGAAGGCTTCCCACAATTTGCCGCGCTTGATGTAGTTCTTGATATCCGAGACGCGCGCGTCGCCGAGTTGGCTGTCGCGCAATCGCGACACCGCATCATATTCGTAGAGGCCCTGCTGCGCCTTGGTGGTGGACTTGATATGCCAGGTCAGAAGCGGTGCATCGAGCGCCTTGGCGACTTCCTCGGCCAGCACCGTCTTGCCGGTGCCGGGCTCGCCCTTCACCAGAAGCGGGCGCTCCAGCACGATGGCGGCGTTGACAGCGACTTTGAGGTCATCGGTGGCGACATAATCCTTGGTACCGGTGAATTTCATACTACCCCGTCAGAATGAGTTTCAATTTGATACTAATGGAAAAACCAAGCAGGTCTAGCGTGGATTCCAGCGTCTGAACGCAACTGAGGTCATCGCTACCGCCTCGAATTTAGGCGGGCCGTTTCCGCCTTGCGGAATGACGCTCACACCTTCGTGGCGAACCCGTAATGCTGTCCTAAAGACCCCGTGTGCCCTTGACGGCGCGACCCCGGCGGGCAATCTATGGAACATGTTCCTGCAATTCTTCACATCGCTGCGCGATGCCCAGGTCCCTGTGACCTTGCGTGAATATCTGACGCTGATGGAGGCGCTCGACGCCGACCTCGCCGAGCAGAGCGTCGAGAATTTCTACTATTTGTCGCGCTCGGCGCTGGTGAAGGACGAGCGCAACCTCGACAAGTTCGACCGCGTCTTCGGAACCGTTTTCAAGGGCCTCGAGAGCCTGCTCGATGCCATGGACAAGGCTGAGATCCCCGAGGAGTGGCTGAAGAAGCTCGCGGAAAAATACCTCACCGAGGAAGAGAAGAAGCAGATCGAAGCCATGGGCTGGGACAAGCTCATGGAGACGTTGCGCAAGCGGCTTGAGGAACAGAAGGGCCGGCACCAGGGCGGCAACAAATGGATCGGCACCGCCGGTACGTCGCCGTTCGGCGCTCATGGTTACAATCCCGAAGGCATCCGCATCGGCCAGGAGAAGAACCGCAACAACCGCGCCGTGAAGGTGTGGGACAAGCGCGAGTTCAAGGATCTCGACGGCAATGTCGAGCTCGGCATCCGCAACATCAAGGTCGCGCTGCGACGCTTGCGCAAGTTCGCCCGCACCGGCGCCCCCGACGAACTCGATCTCGACACCACGATCAAGGAAACCGCCAACCACGGCTATCTCGACGTGCACATGCGCCCCGAGCGGCGCAACGCGGTGAAGGTGCTGGTGTTCTTCGATATCGGCGGCTCGATGGATTCGCATATCGAGCAGGTCGAGGAATTGTTCTCGGCCGCGAAAAGCGAATTCAAGCACATGGAATATTTCTACTTCCACAACTGCCTCTATGAGGGCGTCTGGAAGCAGAACAAGCGGCGCTTCACCGATCGCACCCCAACCTGGGACGTGCTGCACAAGTACCCGCACGACTACAAGGTGGTGTTCGTCGGCGACGCCTCCATGTCGCCTTACGAGATCATGGTCCCCGGCGGCTCGGTCGAGCACGTGAACGAGGAGGCCGGTTCGATCTGGCTCGATCGCATCATCCGCACCTATCCGCACGCGGTGTGGCTCAACCCGGTGGCGCAGAAGCACTGGGACTATTCGGAATCGACCACCATCATCCGCCGCATCTTCTCCGAGCGCATGTACCCGATCACGATCGAAGGTCTGGAGAATGCGATGAAGGAACTGGTACGATAGCTCCCGTCATTCCGGGGCGTCCGAAGGACGAGCCCGGAATCCATTTAGCCACTTGCGCCGGCGGAGGAATAGATTCCGGGTTCGATGCTTACGCATCGCCCCGGAATGACAAACAACAACCAAGGGAGAGCCCCATGCCCCAGACCATTCACCGCGGCATCAAGCAGATGATGGACGAAGCCAATGCCGAGATCGAGACCGTCAGCGCCGCCGATGCGATCAAGATCCTCCCGAACGACGATGTCGTGATCGTCGACATCCGCGATCCCCGCGAGATTGAGCGCGACGGCAAGATCCCGGGCGCCTTCTCGTGCACCCGCGGCATGCTCGAGTTCTGGATCGATCCGGCGAGCCCCTACGCCAAGCCGATCTTCCAAGAGGACAAGAAGTTCATCTTCCATTGCGCCGGCGGCATGCGCTCGGCCCTGGCTGCGAAGACCGCGCAGGACATGGGGCTGAAGCCGGTCGCCCATATGGGCGGCGGTTTCGCCGCCTGGCGCGACGCCGGCGGCCCGATCGAGAAGTGGGAGCCGAAGAAGACATAAGCTCGTCACACGCGGGCTTGACCCGCGTGTCCATCCTGACAAAAGGGCCATCCTCCCGAAGAGGATGGATTGCCGGGTCAAGCCCAGCAATGACGATTTGCGAAGTGCCGGAGATCCTTCCATGACCACCACCGAAGACCCGCTCGTCTCCACCGACTGGCTTGCCGCCCACCTCGGCGATCCCAAGGTCAAGGTGATCGACGCCTCCTACAAGATGCCGGGTGTGGTGCCGTTGCCGGCCGACGATTTCATCGCCGCCCACATTCCCGGTGCAGTGTTCTTCGATGTCAATGCGATCGCCGACAAGAACGACCCGCGCCCGCATATGTATCCGGCCGCCGAGCAGTTCGCGCAGGACGTCTCCGCGCTCGGCATCTCCTCGGGCGACACGGTGGTTGCCTATGATGCTGGCGGCTGGGTTGCCGCGCCGCGGGCGTGGTGGATGTTCCTGTCGTTCGGTCATCCGAACGTGAAGGTGCTCGACGGCGGCTTGCAGAAGTGGAAGGCCGAGGGGCGGCCGACGGAAACCGGGCCCGTCACGCCGAAGCCTGGAAAATTCCAGGCCAGGTTCGATCCGAGCTTCGTGCGCAGCAAGGAGCAATTGCTCGGTAATATCGAGACCAGGAAGGAGCAAGTGATCGACGCGAGGCCGCGCCCGCGGTTCGAGGGCACCGTCGTCGAACCCTGGCCCGGCCGCCGCTCCGGCCACATCCCTGGCAGCCGCAATGTTCCCTATGCCGATCTATTCGATGCCAAGACTGGGGCGATGAAGCCGCTCGATGAGTTGCGCAAGGCATTTGCGTTCGCCGGCGTCGATACGGCAAAGGCGATCGTCACCAGTTGCGGCTCTGGCGTGTCGGCGCTGGTGCTGACGCTCGCGCTCTATCGCCTCGGCGTGCGCGGCAGTGCGCTCTATGACGGTTCCTGGGCCGAATGGGGATTGCAGGACGGGCCGCCGATCGCGACGGGACCTGCGTGATTGCAGACGATCAGCGCGTGGGGCGCACGAACACCGGCTGGCCGAACGGATCGAAAGTCTGCTGCTGCGGGATGACCTGCGGCGCCAGGCGTTGCTGCTGCGCCGCGAGGCGCCGGCGCTCCCTGGCACGCTCCGCCCGTGCACGCTTCTTGGCCGCGGTTTGATCCGGCTTCGCATCCGCGCTCTTTGCTGATGTCGTTTGCTCGACGGTGACCGCGGGGCCGCCCAGCGTGGCGATCTTGGCCGCCGCCGGACTCGCTTCCGCTGAGGTCGGCGCCTCGGGTGCGGCCGGCGTGGCGTCGTTCGCGGGCGGGACCACTGCGACCGCCGCAGGCTTGGCCTCTTCGGCGGGCGCAGGAGTTTCCGGCTGGGCTGCCGTCGTCGGCGCCTGGGGTTCCGGAGCATCTGCTAGAGGCGGTTCGACCGGCGGCGTCTCGGTTGAGGCAGCCTCCTCGGGCTTCACGGCGGCCATCTGCTCGAGCTCGGCCGGCGCGGGAGCATCGGCGGTTGGTACGGTCGGAGCAGGGGACGTCTCGGCGCTGTCCGGCGCCTTCTCTGTTGTCTCTGCTGCGGGCGCCTCGACGCGCAGCATGGCGAGCGTCGGCGGCTTCGCTTGAACTTGTGTTTGGGCTTGCGCGAAGACGGGCTCCGGCGGGCTGCGTCGCGCCGGGATGCTCGCGACTTCCTCATGGGCGGCCCGGAGCAGCGCGGCAGCGCCAAGTCCGAAGATCAGGACCGACGTCGACAGCACGATTGCCGCGAACAGGAAACGAAGGCCGGGAAGCATGGCGCGGTTCCGTCTTTGCCGAAGTGTTCTGTTGAGCCAGAGGAAACGCGGTGATCACAGGGAAGCCGCTCGCGGGCAGCGAATCAGGCCGATTCGAGGATATCGCAACCAATGTCAAAGCAATGACGCCCGTAGTCCCCCGGAATAACTTTTCCCTGACGGTGAGGCATCTTTGCCGCAGCGATCACTGCCCAATCACAAAATGACCGATTCGGCCCGGATTTCGCGGAATTGTCTTGAATGCGCCGCTATCTTCCTTCAAGTGCCGTTAACGGTCCGGTGTGGCTTGGGGACTATACAAGAGCGATGATGATCAACCGCATTCTGACGATTTGTGCTGCCGCAGCGCTCGGCGCGGCAGGAACTTCGGTTGCGCAGGCGCAGCAGGGCTACCCCGCAGGGCCTGGTCCGGTCTATTCCGCTCCTCAGGGCTCGTATCCGCCGCCGCCCCCCGGCTACGTGCGCGACGACCGCCGGCCGTCGGATTTCGATGTCTTTGAGGAGGACGACGAGGCGCCGAACGGCCAGAGTTCGGCGTCGCTGTCGCCGTCCGGACCAGTGCTTTCGCCCAACGATCCTCGGTATGGCCGCCCGATGGGCGCGCCCCCGCCGGTCTATTCGGATCGGACCGTGCCGACCGGCCCGGTCATGTCGCCGGATGATCCGCGCTATGGCCGGCCGGCAGGCCCGCCGGCGGTGATCTATGCCGATCGTCCCCAAGGGCCGGCGCAGAGTTACAACTATCCCGATGATCGCGCCATGCGTCCGCCGGAGTCGGTGGGCGCCGCGGGTGGTGCGCCCGCCGTTACCGGCGCCGTGTCGCAGCAGCCCCAGGTCGGCAGCGACGGCAGGCCGATGACGGTCGCGGCGCTGCCGCCAGAGGAGCAGCCGGAGGCCGCTCCCGTGCAATTGCCGCCGAACCTGCGCCGCCAGGAGGTCTCGTTCGCGACCAAGGAGCCGCCAGGCACCATCGTGGTCGATACGTCGAACACCTACCTCTATTACATCCTGGGCGGCGGCCGCGCGATGCGCTACGGCGTTCGCGTCGGCCGCGATGGCTTCACCTGGACCGGCGTGCAGAAGATCAGCCGCAAGGCGGAGTGGCCGGACTGGTATCCGCCCACCGAGATGATCGAGCGTCAACCCTATCTGCCGCGCTTCATGGCCGGCGGCCCCGGCAATCCGCTCGGCGCGCGCGCGATGTATCTCGGCTCGACCGTGTACCGCATCCACGGCACCAACCAGCCCTCGACGATCGGCAAGTTCGTCTCTTCCGGCTGCATCGGCATGCTGAATGAGGACGTCTCCGACCTCTTCGAGCGCGTGAAGGTCGGCACCCGCGTCGTGGTGCTGCCGGGTGGTCCGCCGCCTGGAACCGCCACCGCCTCCGCTGCGCCGTCGCCCGGCGGGCCCGTTGCGGCCGCCCCAGCGCCAACCCAGGCGCAGGCCGCCGCACCGCTGCCGGGCACCCAGCCGACCACGGTGCCGCCGCTGCCGGCCCCGGTCACGATCCGCTAGGGCGATTACAGTCCAACATCAAAAGGCGCGCGAACAGCGCGCCTTTTTTGTTTTGCGCTTCTGTCAAATTCCCGCGCTTGAATTCGTGTTCGGCTGGATTACGTGCCAGAGGGCTGCAACCGACGTGGGACAATGCCATGCGCATCCTTGTTGCAGGCGCCACCGGCGCTATTGGCCGACAACTCGTTCCCGCCCTGATCCGGGCCGGCCATTCGGTGATCGGCACGACGCGAACAGCAGCGAAAGCCGAGGCGATCGGGCAGATGGGCGTCGAGCCCGTCATCGTCGATGGCCTCGATGCAGAGGCTGTCCGCGCGGCGGTCATTGCGAAGCAGCCCGAGGTGATCGTCCACGAGATGACCGACCTCGCCGATGTTACCGATCTCCGCCATTTCGATCGCGCCTTCGCTGTCACCAACCGGCTGCGCACGCTCGGCACCGATTGCCTGCTGGCGGCCGCGCGCGAAGCCGGTGTCAGGCGTTTCGTCGCGCAAAGCTTCTGTGGCTGGACCTATGGCCGAACCGGTGCACCTGTCAAAACCGAGGCCGATCCGCTCGATCCCGATCCGCCGCAGGAACTTCGACGCACGCTGGAAGCGATCCAGCATCTGGAGCGCGCCGTCACCGGCTCGGATCAGCCGGAAGGAGTCGTGCTCCGATACGGATCGTTCTACGGTCCCGACACCGGCATACTGTCGCGGGCGATGATCGATCAATTGCGGCGCCGCCGCGTGCCGATGATCGGCGATGGTGGCGGCTGGTGGTCTTTCATTCATGTCGCCGACGCTGCATCCGCCACCGTTGCCGCCATCGAGCGCGGCGAGGCCGGCAATATCTACAACATCGTTGACGATGAGCCCGCGGAAGTCAGCGAATGGCTGCCGGCGCTTGCGGCGATCGTCGGCGCTAAGCCGCCATTCCATGTGCCCATCTGGCTCGGCCGATTGCTCGCCGGCGAACATGTGGTGGCGATGATGACCGAGGTGCGGGCGGGCTCGAACGTCAAAGCCAGGCGCGAACTCGGCTGGCACCCGGCGCATCCGTCCTGGCGCACCGGCTGTGCCGAAATCGTCGGGCACTCCAGTGGCCACAGCGCTGCCGCTTGAGCTGGTGATGCGACGCTCAGACGTCCGCCTCATCAGCGCTTTCGCGAGTTGCATTCTCGAGCCAACCGGCGATGCGCAACAAGTCACGATCGCGCCCGCGAACGCCGATGAGCTGGACGCCGATTGGAAGTCCCTGATGGCCTCTGAGCAGTGGCAGCGAAACGGTCGGCAGACCGCAGAGGCTCCATGGCATCGACATGACACCGGAGCCCGGCCCATCTTCCAGCCGGGTCGCCTCGCCCGGCGCCGACAGGGTGATCAACAGATCATGTTGGATGAACATACGCGAGGCCAGTTCAACGAGACGGTCGGCCTGCGCATCGAACGTAAGGTAGCTTGCCGCGCTGATGGTGTGGCCGGCTTCGATGCCCCGCTGCAGCGGCGCGCAATAGCGGCGGATGGTCTCAGTCGGCTCAGAGCCGAAACGATAGGCGAGATGCGCGTTGAGCAGCCCGAAGGTGACATCGAGCGCGTGATCGAAT
Source organism: Bradyrhizobium sp. Leo114 (assembly GCF_055229415.2). Classification (NCBI taxonomy): domain Bacteria; kingdom Pseudomonadati; phylum Pseudomonadota; class Alphaproteobacteria; order Hyphomicrobiales; family Nitrobacteraceae; genus Bradyrhizobium; species Bradyrhizobium sp. Leo114. The sequence continues at coordinate 31,497 of NZ_JBUYEN020000049.1, forward strand.
TCAAGTGGGAGTTCGACCTCGACGGTCGCGGTCGGCAGTGACTGGATGAATGTCTCGAATGCTTTCCCCGCGTTGTCGTCGATCAGCTTCCAGCCTGGCCCCTTGACCACGCCAAGACGGGGCGCGGAGGCCGCAGGCTGGACAGCCGCTAACGCGGGATCGAACGCGCCGGCGAAAAGGCACAAGTCTCCGATCGAGCGGGCCAACAGGCCGAGATGCGCCATGCGCGGCACCAGCACGTTCGATCCCGCCATTGAGGTGAAACCCAAAGAGGGTTTGAACGCGAACGCGCCGCAAAACGAGGCGGGGAGGGTGGTCGAAGCGGTGTGTTGCGTGCCAAGCGCCAGCGGCACCATGTGGTCGACGACGGCGGCGGCAGAACCCGCCGACGACACGCCCGGCGAGCGCGACAGGTCCTGAGGATTGCGGGTCGGGCTCGGATGGTACATCCCGAATTCGGATGTCGCGGTCTTGCCGACAATGATTGCACCGGCGCGGCGCAGCGCCGCCACCGCATCCGCATCGGCGTTTGGCCGCCGGCCGCGAAGCGTCTCGCTGCCATATTCGGACGGCATGTCGGCGGTGTCGAATACGTCTTTCACCCCGATCGGCAGGCCGTGCAGTGCGCCGAGCGGCCCACCTGATGCGCGGTGCTCGTCGGCACGCCGCGCCTCTTCGCGCGCCCGCTCCGCATCGAGGAAAGCCCACGCCCTGACGTCGGGCTCACGCGCGGCGATCCGGTCCAGGCAGGCATTCATCAAATCGAGCGCGCTTGTCTCGCCCCGCTTGATCCTGTCGGCCAGCATGCTGGCCGACAGGTGGTTTGGAAGCACAGAGCCGGTCATCATCGAACCGAGGCTGTGATGCTGCAGCCCGATTCGGCGGCCGGGCGGAACGCGGTCGCGGCGGGAACGGTGGCGATCCGCTCGTAATAATCCCAGGGCTGCCGGCTCGCCGCCGGCGATTTCACGCGATAGGCGCCGAGATCATAGGCGAGGCGGCCGTTCTGCTGCACGACAGCCTGCCGCCCGAACCGATCGACCGGAAGCTGGCGCATCTCGGCATTGACGATCGCGGCATCGTCGCTTTTGGCGCTTCTCGCGGCCTTCAGGAAATGCAGCACGCCGGAATAGACGCCGGCTTGTTCGCGGGTCGGCATTCGGCCGTGTTCCTTGAAGAAGCGCTGCGCGAAGTCGCGGGTGCCGTCGCTGTCATCCCAATAGAATCCCGTGGTGATGATCAGCCCCTGCGCCGCTTCGAGGCCGAGGCTGTGGACATCGGTGACGAAAGCGTGGAGCGCTGCGATCTTCTGCGTGCGCATGATGTCGAACTGGCCGGCCTGTTTGATCGCATTGACGGTGTCGGCGCCGGCGCTCGCAAGCGCGACGACCTGCGCGTTCGAGCTCTGGGCACGCAACAGCAGGGAGGCGAAATCGGCGGTGTTGAGCGGATGGCGCGCGCTACCGAGCACCTTGCCGCCGCGCTCCTGCACCACGGCGCTGGCGTCTTTCTCCAGGTCGTGGCCGAACGCGTAGTCGGCGGTGAGGAAGAACCAGGACTTCTGCCCCTGCTCGGTCAGCGCCGCAGCCGTGCCGCGCGCCAGTGCGTAAGTATCGTCGGTCCAATGGGTCACGTAGGGCGAGCAGCGTCCGCCGGTGATCTCGACGCTAGCGGCACCCGATACCAGGAGCGACCGCTTCTTCTCGGTCGCGATCGTCATCAGCGCGAACACCGCGCCCGAATGGGGCAGGTCGACAACGGCGTCGACGCCTTGCCGGTCAAACCACTCGCGTGCGATGGCTGAGGCGACATCCGGCTTATTCTGATGATCAGCGGTGATGATCTCGATCGGGACCCCGTCGATCGAGCCGCCAAAATCGGCAACGGCCATTCGCGCGGCCTTGATCGAGCCCGGCCCGCCGACATCGGAGACTACACCGCTTTGATCGCCCATGACCCCGATGACGACCTTGTTGTCCGAGAACTGAGAGAAGGCCGGCGACGTGAGTATTGAGCTAAGTGCAATTGAAATCAGGATTTTCCGGTACATTTCGCTGCTCCGCGTGAGGTGCGGCGGAGCCTAACAACCTGCTGCTACACATATGTGACAACGTTGGTACATATGTGTATGTGATTATTAGCTAGTGACGAAGATTCGATGAGGAACAGCGTGACCAGACAGGCGACGGAAATCGAAACGTTCGGGCCGGAAGTGGAGAACGGGGACGCGTTGGTCGCCCGCATCTGCTGGCACTACTACAAGGAGGGGCAGACCCAGGACGTCATCGCGCAGCACCTGAAAATCACGCGGAAGCGGGTCAACCAGATCCTCGGAGAGGCGCGGGAGCGCGGCGTCGTCCAGATCTCAATTGCCAGTCCCTTCGGTCCTTGCAGCGAACTTGAGGCCCGCCTCGCTGCACGTTTCAAGCTGCGAGGCGCCATCGTCGTGCCCGCGCCGATTGGCGACACTGACGTCCGCAACCTCGTCGGCGCCGCCGCCGGTCACTACATCTCCGAGCACCTGCCGCCTGCCGGGACGCTTGGCATCACCTGGGGCGGCACCATCAACATGGCCGCGCAAAATCTGCGGCGCCGTTCCGGCGACGGCTGCCGTGTCGTCCTGTTGTGCGGCGGGCTTGCCGAAAGCACGGCGATCAATCCTTACGACAACGCGGCGATGATGGCGCGCGCGTTGGGTGCGACATGCTACTACGTGACCGCGCCGATGTTCGCGGCAACGGCACAGCTTCGCGATGCGCTGGCCTCTAGCGAGCCGGTGCGCTCCGTTCTCGCAATGGTAGCAGGGCTGGACATCGCCCTGTTCAGCGCCATTGATCTGTCCGAACAATCGAAAGCGCTGGAATATGGCGTGATATCGCGCGAGACGTGGCAATCGCTGCGCGACGCCGGCGCGGTCGGAGATATCTGCGGCCACTATCTCGACAAGGACGGCAACGCGGTGACGCATCCCCTGACCCGGCGCGTGATCCATCCGCCGATGAGCGATCTGAAGGCGGTACGCGAGCGCATCCTTGCCGCTGGCGGTCTTCAGAAGCTCCCGATCATCAGCGCGGCGATCCGCGCCGGGCTGGCCGACATTCTGATCACGGATGAACGGGTTGCGACCGCCCTTTGCGAAGAACGGTGATCAAGCCAGTCGGCGCGGAGGTTCGCTGCCCTTGGTCCAGGCATCGATACACTCGACCATCTGGCCGTAGTGGATGCCGAGGCTCTCCTGGGTCGCGTAGCCGAGATGCGGGGTGAGCACGAGGTTGTCGAGCCTGCGGAACGGATGGTCGACCGGCAGCGGCTCGACCGAGAACACGTCGATGCCCGCGCCCGCGATCTTCTTTTGCGTGAGAACCTCCAGCAGCGCGTTCTCGTCGACGATCGGCCCGCGCGCGGTGTTGACAAGATAGGCTGTCGGCTTCATCCGCGCGAGATCGGCGGCACCCACCAGGCCGCGCGAGCGCTCGCTCAGCACCACATGGATGGTGACGATGTCGGCGGTCGCAAACAATTCCTCCTTGCTGGCATAGCCGACCCCGGCCTCCTTGCATTTCTCGGCCGTCAGGTTGGGGCTCCAGGCGATGACGTTCATGCCGAACGCCTGCGCGAGCTTCGCCACCCGACTGCCGAGCTTGCCGAGCCCCACCACGCCGAGCGTGCGGCCCTCGATCTCGACGCCGGCAAAGGTCTGCCAGGGCTCGCCTGCATGCATCCGCGCGTTTTCCCGGCCGATGCCGCGGGTGAGTTCCAGGATCAGGCCGAGCGTCAGCGCCGCGGTCGGGTCGCGGCTGTATTGCGTGCCGCACAGTACAACTTTGTGATTCTTGGCGGCGTCCACATCGATCGCGGCATTGCGCATGCCTGATGTCAGCAGGAGTTTCAGCTTGGGCAGCGCCGCGAACAGCGTGCGCGGAAATGCGGTGCGCTCGCGCATCGCGCAGATGATCTCGAAATCGGCAAGCGCGCTCGCGGCAGCCGCCTCGCTCGCAAACGGCTCCCTGAACACCGTGACGTCGACGCGGTCCTTGATCTCTGACCAGTCGGCGATCGAAAGTGACAGGTCGAAATAGTCGTCGAGGATTGCACAGCGCAGCCGCGTCATCGATGAACCCGTTCATGGCGAAAGGACGGCGAGAATACCGTCAGGGGAGATCGTTATGGTTGCGCGCAATCGTTGGGTCGCGCAAGCGGAGTTCAGGGAACGCCGGCTTCAAATATCCGACAGGCTCAGAGCATGATCCGGAAAAGTGGAAACCGGTTTTCCGAAAAGATCATGCTCAAACAAAGAGATGAGATCATGATCCGATCGCCTCATCGGATCATGATCGCAACCGGCTTCTGTGCTTGGCGCGCCAGGCCGGCCCGGGTCCGCGCATATAGTGCAGTTCCGGCCGGTAGGGGTTGAATGCCCTGGCGAAGAACTGGCGCCAGAAGGTGCGGAATTCGGCGACAATCTTCGTAAGGCCAGTGCGGCTGGCCGCCGGGGCGGGCAGGGACGTGCTTGTTGCCATGACACAGCCCTCATGTTGGTCATGCGCGGCTTTCTCGCGCAAAATGCCGTTTTCGATGCTGAAAACGAGATTTCGCCCGATTCATTAAAAGATGGTTTCAATTGTCGTCATCTTGCGCACACATGGTTTCGATCCCGTATTCATCGGGGTGAACGGATGGAAAACGCGCGGTGTGCGGTTGCGCTTTGAGGGCCCGGCGGCTACATCGGCGGCAGCAAAATTTCCATAAATCCTGCCGATTCCAGGGGACTCAATGGCCCGCCAGTTCGTCTATTTCATGCAAGGTCTGACCAAGAGCTACCCGACCCGCAAGGTGCTCGATAACGTCCACCTGAGCTTCTATCCGGACGCCAAGATCGGCGTGCTCGGCGTCAACGGCGCCGGTAAATCGACGCTGCTCAAGATCATGGCCGGCATCGACAAGGACTATACCGGCGAGGCCTGGGTCGCCGAGGGCGCCCGCGTCGGTTATCTCGAGCAGGAACCGCAGCTCGATCCCAAGCTGAGCGTCCGCGAGAACGTGATGCAGGGCGTCGCCAAGCAGAAGGCGATCCTCGACCGCTACAACGAACTGGCGGTGAACTACTCGGACGAGACCGCCGACGAGATGACCAAGCTGCAGGACGAGATCGAGGCCCAGGGCCTCTGGGATCTCGACAGCAAGGTCGACCAGGCGATGGACGCGCTGCGCTGCCCGCCCGACGACGCCGACGTCACAAAGCTCTCCGGCGGCGAGCGCCGCCGCGTCGCGCTGTGCCGGCTCTTGCTCGACCAGCCCGAACTGCTGCTGCTGGACGAACCGACCAACCATCTCGACGCCGAGTCCGTATCCTGGCTCGAAGGCCATCTGCGGCAATATCCCGGCGCGATCCTGATCGTCACCCACGACCGCTACTTCCTCGACAACGTCACGGGCTGGATTCTCGAGCTCGATCGCGGCCGCGGCATTCCCTATGAGGGCAACTATTCCTCTTGGCTGGTGCAAAAGCAGAAGCGGCTCGAGCAGGAGGGCCGCGAGGACGCGGCGCATCAGAAGACACTGGCGCGCGAGCAGGAGTGGATCGCGTCCTCGCCGAAGGCGCGCCAGGCCAAGTCCAAGGCGCGCTACCAGCGCTACGAGGAACTGCTCAAGAAGGCGAGCGAGAAGCAGACCCAGACCGCGCAGATCGTCATCCCCGTGGCCGAGCGGCTCGGCCAGAACGTCGTCGACTTCGAGGGCCTGACGAAATCGTTCGGCGACCGCATGCTGATCGACAATCTCACCTTCAAGCTGCCGCCCGGCGGCATCGTCGGCGTGATCGGTGCGAACGGCGCCGGCAAGACCACGCTGTTCCGCATGATCACCGGGCAGGAGAAGCCGGATCAGGGTACGATCACGGTCGGGGAGTCCGTCCATCTCGGCTATGTCGACCAGTCGCGCGACGCGCTCGACGGCAGCAAGACCGTGTGGGAGGAGATTTCCGGCAACAACGAACTGATCCTGCTCGGCAAGCGCGAGGTGAATTCGCGCGGCTATTGCTCGGCCTTCAACTTCAAGGGCGCTGACCAGCAGAAGAAGGTCGGTGCGCTCTCAGGCGGTGAACGCAATCGCGTGCATCTCGCCAAGATGCTGAAGTCGGGCGCGAATGTGCTGCTGCTCGACGAGCCCACCAACGACCTTGACGTCGACACGCTGCGCGCGCTCGAAGAGGCGCTGGAGGATTTCGCCGGCTGCGCCGTGATCATCAGCCACGACCGCTGGTTCCTCGACCGCATCGCCACGCACATCCTCGCCTTCGAAGGCGACAGCCATGTCGAATGGTTCGAAGGCAATTTCCAGGATTACGAAAAGGACAAGATGCGGCGCCTTGGCCAGGATTCGATCATCCCGCATCGCGTGAAGTACAAGAAGCTGACGCGGTGACGGCACTTTAGCGACGACTGCTGCGGCCAGTTGTCGCTTCCCACCACGATGAGATTGCGTAGATATAGCGCTCCGCAATCCCCGATACTGCTGCGAGCAATTCATAATGTCTGCCACCTCCGACGCCCCCGCGCCGCCGAAGATCGCTTCGCTGCGCCCGGTTCCCATGTTGATCTTCGGATCGCGCTGGCTGCAATTGCCGCTTTATGTCGGGCTGATCATCGCCCAGGGCGTCTATGTGGTGCTGTTCATCAAGGAACTGTGGCACCTGTTCGCCCACGCCTTCGATTTCAGCGAGCAGCAGATCATGCTGGCGGTGCTCGGCCTGATCGACGTCGTCATGATCTCGAACCTTTTGGTGATGGTGATCGTCGGCGGTTACGAGACCTTCGTCTCGCGCCTCAACCTGCGGGGACATCCCGACGAGCCGGAATGGCTGAGCCACGTCAACGCCAGCGTGCTCAAGATCAAGCTGGCGATGGCGATCATCGGCATCTCCTCGATCCACCTGCTGCGGACCTTCATCGAAGCCGGCGCACTCTCCTCGGGCAAGACCAACTACACCGAGACTGGCGTGATGTGGCAGACCATCATCCACACCGTCTTCATCCTGTCCGCGATCGGCATAGCCCTCGTCGACAAGCTGTCGAATGCGTCGATCGAAGGCGCCAAGCAGTCGGCCGGACATCATTAAGGGTGCGGCGCTTGCGAGGTCGTGCTAGGTTCATGGACGGGGCGCGGCTGATGTCCGCCTCGAAAACGGGACAGCACTTCGATTGGACCGCTGAGTGAACAAGCCGCTCGACTTGCCATTCCTCCGCACGCTCGCCTTCGGCTTTCTGTTCTTGGTGTTACCAACGGCCTCGCCGGCCCACGCCGCCGATGCCGCCTTCAGCCAATTCATCGCCTCACTCTGGCCGGAGGCGCAGGCCGCCGGCGTGTCGCGCGCGACGTTCGATCGTGAGACGCGCGGGCTCGAGCCTGACTACAAGCTGCCGGATCTGATCTTGCCGGGCCGCCCCGCGACCGGCGCGCCGTCGCAGGCTGAATTCGTCCAGGTGCCGGCGGACTACGTCAAGGAGGCTTCCATCGCGCGGCTTGCGGCCGAAGGGCAGCGGCTGATGCAGAAATATCGTGCTGACCTCAACGAGATCGAAAATCGCTTCGGCGTGCCGGCAACCGTGGTGCTCGCGATCTGGGGCCGCGAGACCGATTATGGCCGCTATAAGCTGCCCTACGACACGCTGCGCGTGGTGGCGACACAGGCCTATGTCGGCCGCCGCAAGGACCAGTACCGCACGGAGTTCATTCTTGCGCTGAAGATCCTCGGCGAGGGTGCGGTGACACGCCAGGAAATGCGCTCATCCTGGGCTGGTGCCACCGGGTTCACGCAGTTCCTGCCGTCCGAATATTACAAGCACGGCGTCGATCTCGACGGCGACGGCCGCATCGACATCTGGCACTCGGTGCCTGATGCGCTCGCGTCCGCCGCCCAGCAACTCGTCAACAAGGGCTGGCAGAAGGGCGTGCGCTGGGCCTACGAGGTGAAGGCGCCGCCCAATGTCGATTGCACGATGGGCGTGCCGGAAGTGACGAAGCCGATCGGTGATTGGCTGCGCGCGGGCTTTGAGCCGGTGCGCGGACAGAAGCTCAATGCGACCGAGCAGGCGCAGCCCGCCTCGCTGTTGCAGCCCGAGGGCATCTATGGCCCCGCATTCCTGACCACGAAGAACTACTTCGTCATCAAGGAATACAATTTCTCCGATCTCTACGTGCTGTTCGTCGGCCATCTCGCTGACCGCATGACGAGCCCGCAGCCGTTCGCCACGCCCTGGTCGGCGACGACGCAATTGCGCACCGCCGATGTCGAGGCGATGCAGCGCCATCTCACGCGGATCGGTCTCTACAAGGACAAGCTCGACGGCAAGGCCGGGATGCAGACCCGTGCCGCGCTCGGCACCTACCAGAAATCGGCAGGCCTGAAGGTCGATTGCTGGCCGAGCGAAGCGGTGCTGCGCGCGATGACGGCGGCGAGATAGGCCCTACGCTCGACAAACAAAAACCCGGCCGCAAAGGGCCGGGTTTTGAATTTGGTGGGTCTTTACCCGCCGGGTCAGCTTAGTCGCAAACCTGAACGCGACGGAAACGCCAGCCGTAGCCGTCCCAGAAGCGCTCGCGAATCATGCGGCACGGAGCTTCTTCAACGTAGACCGGCGCCGGTGCGACATAGACCGGAGCCGGACGGCTCGCAGCAATCGCGCCACCGAGCAGGGCGCCGCCAATCAGGCCACCGGCCACGCCGGCTGCGATCTGGCCGTCTCCGGCCTTGGCGGCCGGCGCGACAGCCAGCGAACCGGCAATCGTTGCGACCGCGACGAAGGCAGCTAATGTCTTCTTCATGTCTTGGGCTCTCCTGGATGGCGCCTTCAGCCGACGCCGGGTTTAACGATGACTCGCACGCTGGTTTCGAAATCCCGTCTCGCAAAAAGAGCGCACAACAGTCAATCGAAAGTAAACGTCAGCGCGCTAATGGCCTGAAAAAAACGGTTTTTTCTGGCCATTCGCCGTTCAGCTTCCGGAAAAGCGGTGGTTTTCCGGCATCCTGTGCGAGATTTAATGAAGGTGAATGCGCGTTAATAGCAGACGCGCACGTTGCGCACCCGCCAGCCATAGCCGTCCCAGAAGCGCTGGCGCTGCCAGGCGCAGGGCGGCCCGTACTCGTAGGGGTCGGCGACGTAATAGCCGGGGCCAGGAGCGTAGGAATACCCGGGACCGTAGGAGTAACCGGGACCGTAGTACCCGTTCTGCGAAGCGATCGCCCCGCCGATCAGGGCTCCACCGATAAGTCCGGCCGCGACGCCCGCGGCAACGCCGCGCTGCGCATGCGCCGGAGGAGGTGCCGCCACGAGCGCGCCAGCCAATGCAATGGCGGCAAATCCGAGCAATGTCTTCCTCATGGCCTCACCTTTCTTCAAGTCATCCACTTTGGGGCACTGGTCCTGACCAGAGTTCCACATTTCCCCGTAACGATCAATGAACGCCGCAGCGGATCGCCCGAGAAGTGATGACCGGCGTGCCGTGCGATGACGCGGATCACACTTAGATTCATTCCAATTTACCTCCGTCATCAGTTTGGAATTGCTTCAAATTCCCGTTTTTCCTTTTGCGTCGCTTGCTCGCCTTCAATATCTCTTAGGTCAGCATCACCGACCGGACCCGCCTTTTCGATGATCGTTTGTTCCTGCAACGTCCTCAGCGACCATGACGTCCGCAATGCGGTGAGCGTCAGCGGGTCGTTGCCGCGGAATGCCAAGCAGCTTTATGGCTGCCTCGGCTGCAGTGCCGAATGCGGGCGCTGCGCCCGTACCATCAAGACCATCATCGACGAGGCGCTTGGCCCATGTGCCAAGGCCTGCTGTGCCGGCTGCCCGCACAGCCATGAGGCCGTCGACGACGTCGCCAAGACAGAGTTCGCGTTGGCCGCCTGCTGAGCCGCCGGGATTTCCCCAGATCTCTTCGCAGATGCCCTCCCAGAGGAGGGTTGCTCTTGTTCATAATCTGATTTAGAAGCGTTCTAAAGTTGGAATCGGGCCCGCTTTGGGCCTTTAAACATTTGGAGTGGACTATGCAGGGCGACCCTAAGGTCATCGAATATCTCAACAAGGGCCTGCGCAGCGAACTCACGGCGATCAACCAGTACTGGCTTCACTATCGCATCCTGAACAACTGGGGCCTCCTGGAGATGGCCAAGGTCTGGCGCAAGGAATCGATCGAGGAGATGCACCACGCCGACCGCTTCACGGACCGCATTTTGTTCCTCGACGGCTTCCCCAACATGCAGGTGCTCGATCCCTTGCGGATCGGTCAGAACGTCCAGGAGATCATCGAGTGCGATCTCGCCGCCGAGGTCGGTGCTCGCTTGCTCTACCAGGAGGCCGCCACCTATTGCCACGGCGTCAAGGACTATGTGAGCCGCGACCTGTTCGAGGACCTGATGAAGGACGAGGAGCACCACATCGATTTCCTCGAGACCCAGCTCGATCTGATCAAGCGTATCGGCCTTGAGCTCTACACCCAGAAGCACGTCGGCCACCTCGAGAGCGAGCACTGAGGACTGCCGGGGCTTTCCACCCTCCTCTGAAAGAGGAGGGTGACACGCGCCATCGTATCAGAGCTGCGTCTTGTAGCGCTCTTCCACCACCGCCTGGCTTTCGGGCTCGCCGAGCGTGGTCTGGTCGTGGATCACTTGGCTGATGCTCGGAAATACCTTGCGCTCGACGCGCGTGTCCGCCGACCACAGTTTCGAGCGCATCAAGGCCTTGCCGCAGTGGAAATAGGCTTCCGTCACGTCGATGCGAAGCACCGCGCGCGGCGGCTTGCCGAATTCCACCATCGAGGCCAATAGCTCCGGATCAGCCGAGAGGCGTCCCTTGCCGCCGACACGCAGCGTCTCGTCGATCCCCGGCACGAAGAAGATAAGCTGCACGAAGCCTGAGCCCGCGACGATGTTCCGGAAGCTGTCGATGCGGTTGTTGCCGGAGCGGTCCGGCATCAACAACAGGTTTGGCGAGGCGACGCTGACGAAGCCCGGATTGCCGCCGCGCGGCGAGGCATCGACGCTGCCGTCGGAGCCGGAGGTCGCCAGCACGCAGAACGGCGACATGCCGATGAACTTCCTCGCATGCACATCGATCTCCGGCCGCGCCTTCGCGATCACGCGCGCAGTCGGTTTTTGATAGATCGAGGCGAGGTCGGCAGCGGCAAGGTCGGTCACGGTCGGTCCTCCGGATGTCGTATTTGTGACAAGCGTATCATCGCGAAATTCCGCCGTCATCCCGCGCTGAAAGAGGCATGCTCATTCTCAGCCGCGGTCCTCGACATCAGTCTCGGGGCGGTCGCTGCCGGCGGCGGTCTCGGTGTGCCATTGCCCGTCAGGGGTTTCATACTCGATCGCCTCGGTGCGGCCCGGCACGCGCTGCTCTGCCGCCACACGCCGGGCGGCGGCCAGCGCAGCGGCATGGGTCGCGAACGGTTCGGAAAACACACCGTCTACGGTGTAGGCCCAGCCGCCGTCATGCTCGACGATCTTGTAGATCACATGGCTCATCGGGAACTCGCTTCATGGTTGACACTGGAAGGGTGAAGCCACCGGCGCTTTCATGACAGAATAGGCGATGATGTCGGAATTTCCATCGACCAATCGTCCTTAGGGCAGGCAACGGGCCCGGGCCGCCGGTGACAGGAGCAAAGCATGTGCCGTAATATCAAGACGCTGTTCAATTTCGAGCCGCCTGCGACCGAGGACGAGATCCACGCTTCCGCACTGCAATTCGTGCGCAAACTGTCCGGCTTCAACAAGCCGTCGCAGGCCAATGAAGCCGCCTTCGATCGCGCGGTCGCCGAGGTCTCAGACGCCGCACGCCGGCTTCTCGTCTCGCTACACACCACGGCACCGGCGCGCGACCGCGAGATCGAGGCGGAGAAGGCCAAGGAGCGCTCGCGCCTGCGGTTCGGGTGAGCTGCGGCGGGCGTGACCTGCGCGATCGACGCGCGGCCTATTTCTTGTCCTTGTGCTTCTTCTTTTTCTTGTCCTTGCGATCCTCGTCATCCTCATCGGGATCCTCGAGGCTGTCGGGCTGCTCGGCCACGGCCGCAGCCAATGCTTCGCGCTCGGCCGCCTCCTGCTCGCGCTGGCGGCGGTAGTCCTCCCAGGCGTCGAAGATCATGTGAAGCCACGGCATCACCTGTTCGATCGACGGCAATTGCCCGGGCGGGCCCGGCTCGCCGCGCGGACCGGCAGGTCCCTGCGGTCCGGCGGGACCTTGCAGGCCGGGCGCTCCCTGCGGACCCGGTTCACCGCGCTTGCCTTGCGCACCAGGTTTCCCTTGCGCACCAGGTTTGCCCTGCGCTCCCGGCTTGCCTTGCGGGCCGGGCTTGCCGCGCGCGCCATCGGGGCCGCGCCGGCCGGGATGTCCCTGCGGTCCCGGCCGCCCTTGTTCGCCGGGCCGGCCGCGTGGGCCCGGCGCGCCCGCTGCTCCGCGCCGGCTGGAAGCATCATCGGCCACTGCTGCACTCCGAAATAAAATTGCGCCCGCGCGTTTTTTAGCGGCGTTTGACGACCGCTTCAATTCCGCGAGCCGCCATTGCCGCATTGATCAACATCAATGATGCGATCGCGCGGCATGGCATCCTCGGGCGTGTGGCTGGCGGGACGGGAGCGAAGCCATGAACGCAGGCTGGAAGATCTTCTTGCTCTCGCTGGTCCTGTTCGCGATTGCCTTGGGCGCCGAACAGCTCCTTGTGCCCGACGTCGTGCCGATCGCCTATGCCGAGGAGCCGCAGCCGCTGTTGCTGGTGGAGACCGCTTTCGTGCTGCGAGCGATCGTGCTGATCGCGGGAAGCGTAGCGGTGATCTCGTTCGTCATCACGCTCGGCGCCTGGGTGAGAAGCACGCGATCGCACACTTGAGGCAATTCCGACTAATCGTTCGGCGCGGGCACCTCGATGCCGTCGGCCGAATAGCTCCTGATCTTGTTGCGCAGCGTGCGCACGGAAACGCCGAGCACGCGCGCGGCGCGCGTGCGGTTGCCATTGCAGCGGATCAGGGTTTGCAGCACCAGCTCGCGCTCGACCTCGCCGACGGTGGCTCCGATCAGGAGCGGCACGATTTCGTTGGGGGCCAGTGAGGACGCCGGAATCTCCGGCAGGGGCTGCGTGGACACATAGGACATGACACCTCCCGAGCAACGCCCGTTCGCAACATCGCGAATCGGAAACATCGAGAACGAACAAACCCCTTGCCCGCGCGAGACGGTGGCCGCAGATGGTTAACAAACGATTAACGCGATCGCCACCATCCACATTTGCGCGTGGGTTCTCGCATGCGCCATGCTCACACCGTCCGGTAGCCGCCATCCACCATCACGATCGATCCCGTGACATAGGCCGAGAGGTCGGAGGCGAGGAAGATCGCCGGTCCCACGATATCCTCCGCCTTGCCGGCGCGGCCGAGCGGCGTGTGCGCGATGAAGCTCTTCACGAGCTCCGGATTGCTCGCACGCGTCTGGGCGTTCAGCGGCGTCTCGATGAAGCCGGGGCCGATCGCGTTGACGCGCACGCCTTCCTTGCCGAGCTCGGCGGCGAGCGCGCGGGTGAAGCCGAGCACGCCGTGCTTTGAGGCCGTGTAGGCGGGCGAGCTCGGCGTGCGCACATGCACGAAGGACTGGATCGATCCGATATTGACGATGCGTCCTTGCGCCGCACGGATCTGCGGCAGGAACGCATGCGTCACGTTGAAGACGCCGGTGAGGTTGATCGCGATGATGTCTTCCCAATCCTTGATGACAGCCTCGTCCGCGCCGAGCATGCCGTTGCGTCGCGTAATCCCGGCATTGTTGACGAGGATCGTGACCTGTCCGATCTTGCCGGAAATCTCTTTTGCAAGCGCGATGCAATCCTCGCGCCTGGTGACGTCGAGCGCAAAGCTGTCGGCCTTCCCGCCGGCGTCGCGGATCTCCCTCGCCACTTCCGCCGCCGGGCTCTCGTTGACATCGAGCAGCACGACGCGAGCGCCTTCGCGCGCATAGCCGGCCGCGATCGCGCGGCCGATACCGGAGCCTCCGCCGGTGATGACGGCGATATGATTTTCGAGAAGGGCCATAGATGTTTCCTCTTGCTTGTTGTTGGACGCCGTGGAGAGGCTAATCCATTTTGTAGGGAGGGCAAAGCCAACGGGTCGCGCGAACGCGCCCCGTTGGCTTTGTCCACCCTACAGATTCTCGCTCCATCCTGCATCCGCGCTACACTTCGCAATGTGCGAATCGATCTGTCGCCATTGATGCTTTCCAAGAAAATCCCGGAGACCTTGATATGAAACTGCCATCCGCCTTTCGCGCCGCGCTCCTCGCGCTGTCCGCTTTCGCCGGCGCCATTCTCTCCTCGGCTGCCCATGCCGACAGCGGCACTGTCTCGCTCACGATCTACAAGGCAGGCTGGATCATCGGCGGCTCCGGCGGTGGCGGCGTGTTGAATTTTCACGGGCGCAGATATCCGCTGTCGGTCGGCGGCCTCGACTACGGCCTGGTGTTCGGCGGCTCGAAGACGGTGCTGCGCGGCCGCGTCAGCAACATCAATCGTCCCTCCGATGTCGCCGGTGTCTACGGCGCAGCCGGCGCCGGCCTTGCGATCGGCGGCGGCGCCCGCGCCATCGTGCTCACCAACCAGAAGGGCGCCGTGCTCGAACTCGCCGGCCACCAGGTCGGATTGATGGCGAATGCCGATTTGAGCGGGCTCGCGATCACGATGAAGTAGCGAGGCGCGGAGAGCCGTTTGCCCCTCATCCTGAGGAGCGGCGTCTTCGCCGCGTCTCGAAGGATGAGGCCCCGGCGGTGGCCTCGCCCTTCGAGACGGTCGCTCCGCGACCTCCTCAGGGTGCGGGGATGGATTGGAGCGCGTCGCTCTCCTTTGTCATTGTGAGTTCTGATTCAAATTTCAAACAGCGGAGGAGATGTGAGTCCGCGTTCTCGCGGCGCTTTGCGTCCGAGCTTTGCATCTCGTTTCACCCTCTCAATCATCAGAGGGCGCAGGGAAAGCCGGGTGCCGGTTGCACCCATGGGTCCCGTGCAACAAAAAGCACGGGGGTAGGACCACAGGTTCAACCGAAGCATTCCGGCTTTCCCTGCGCGATGGTGTTACGGTTTATTTCGTGCTCTCCCCGGTGACCGGGCTTTCTTGCCACCGTCACCCGCGGCAGCTCGTGCTGCTCGCGAGCTTAGCGCCAGCGTCGGGGCGCCAGGACCACACGACTTCGCCGTCCGTGATGCGTATGCTCGTCAGTCACGCACCTCACGTCCACCGCATCTCACTGCAACGTTCGTGACGATCGCGAGCCGCCCCTCATCCGCCGTGAGACGCGCGGAGTTAAATCACTGATTTGCCCGACGGCGAAAGCGGAATATTTTTCGCTGATAGTCTGGACAGGCTTTTGGTGATTTGCCCGTCGGGTTATCTTGTCGCAGTCGTTGCAGTCAGTGAAGCCGTTCACGACAGCAACACCAGCTTGGCTCCACGAGGTTTACGATGCCGCTCAACACCGACAAGATCGACGATGCAGCGCTGGCGCTGCTCTATCTGACCCTGCACGACGACTATCGGGCATGGAAGGGTTTCGATTGGGATGTGCTCGGCCGGCTCCACGAGAAAGGCATGATCCATGATCCCGTGGGCAAGACCAAGTCCGTCGTGTTCACTCAGGAAGGACGTGATCGGGCAAAGCAGCTCTTCGAGACGATGTTCAAGGAATGAAGGACTTCGCCGCGCTCTCGTAGGGTGGGTTAGCGCAGCGTAACCCACCGAGCCTGCGGGAAGAAAGATGGTGGGTTACGCTGCGCTAACTCACCCTACGGTTCCTCCGCCTTCAAGGCTCGTCCGGCTTCTGCAATGGCTCGCGTGTTACGGAGCTTGTTAACAATTATAAATTGTATTATGGTGCTGCATTCAATTGATCATTGTTTGTTTGTACGAAGAGGAGTTTCCCATGCAAGAGCCTCAATTGAAAGAATTTGAAGGCCTGTCTCGCTCGTCATCTTGCCGCTTGATAGATTTTGATGAGGCGCAGGTTGTTCCCGGCATTGTCCCGAAGACATTCATTCTCATCGTCAGGGGCACCAAGCCCTGGGTGACGATGAAGGTGGATTTGTATCCCCTGATTTATATCAAGCAGCCGGTTTATTGGGGCATTGAGGTGATCGGATGCCAGAGCGGCATCGGGCTTCCCACCAAGGCGCCCTACGAGATTGCGCTGGACATTACGCACACGCTCGGCACCAAGGGAATCGAGGTTGTCGGTGCCGCACACGCGAAGCAGATCAACGTGCCGTAGCGGGCAAAGCGCGCCCCGACTTGGAGAAGAATCCGGCGCGCAGCGCATCGCGCTGGTCGTGTCCGATGTAGCGTAGGCAAAGCGCAGTGTGCCCACCATTGCGAGCGGAGTCTTTGATGGTGGCACGACGCGATAGACGCGCCTTCACCTTACAGCTCCTCTCAACGAGAGATGCCGATGCTTGATGACTTCAAATGGCCTGACATCGAAGGCGAGGCGGACAAGGCGATCATTCGCAATATTCGCAAGCACGGATGCCATATCGTGGGCATCCGGGACGGTAATCCGGAATATGCGTTCTCGGTTGGCCTGTTCCTCAACTATGGCCACGCCGAGGTGGTGATCTTCGGCCTGCGGGCCTCCGACTCTGCCTCGATCATCAATGATATTCGCGACCGGGCGGCTGCAGGACGGAGCTGCGCCGCCGGGGATATCTGCGATGATATCCTGACGGACCGCCAAGTCGCATTCGCAGAGGTGCCGCTGCAGGCGTATGACGCGTATCTGGGAACGGCGATTTGGTTCTATCGCAAATGCCGGCGCCCGTTTCCATGCCTGCAGATCGTGTGGCCAGATCGCGAGGGATACTTCCCCTGGCAGACCGGACATGACGCCGCCTTGAAGCAGTATCAGCCCGTGTTGAAGTCTTTCTCGTGAGGTGCGAAGTGCCCGCGTAGGGTGGCAAAGCAAGCGTGCCCACCGTTGCAGGTGGAGTGCTTAATGGTGGGCACGGCGCGATAGACGCGCCTTTGCCTACCCTTCTGTAACGGGCCTTGCTCAGTCAATCCCTTTTTGCGTCATCCGCTCGCCGGGGTCTCGCTTCTGTACGGGGTCGGTGCAAGACCGCCACCTGATGGGGTTGGAGAGGATCGGTCGGCCAAT
>NZ_JBUYEN020000050.1:0-48262 GCF_055229415.2 Bradyrhizobium sp. Leo114
AGGGAAAGCCGGAATGCTTCGGTTGAACCTGTGGTCCTACCCCCGTGCTTTTTGTTGCACGGGACCCATGGGTGCAACCGGCACCCGGCTTTCCCTGCGCCCTCTGATCTCGAGGAGGGTGAAACGAGACGCAAAACTCGGGCGTAACGCACCGCGAGAATGCGAACGCACATCCCACACTCCATCGTCATGCCCCGCGAAGGCGGGGCATCCAGCATCCGGCGGCCTCTCGGCTCAAGCACCGCCGTCTCTGGAATACTGGATCGTCCGGTCAAGCCGGAAGATGACAGCGGAGAGGCTGTTTGACAGTTGAAGCAGAACTTACCACTCGTCATTGCGAGCGGAGTTCGCAATGACGGGAGAGAAAGAGCGGCGCACTCGTGCCTATCTCCTCACCCCTGAGGAGACCGCATAGCGGTCGTCTCGAAGGGGAGGCCACCGGCGGGGCCTCATGGTTCTCAAGGCGATGCGAGGCATCGTCCGGAGACGCGCGTTCCGCGCTCCTCACCATGAGGGTCTAGCGCGGCGAGCCTACGCCACGCCCGCGCGCAGGAGGTCGTGGAAATGCACGATGCCGACCGGCTTGCCGGCGTCGACGACGATCAGCGCGGTGACCTTCGATGCGTTCAGCAATTCCAGCGCCTCGCCGGCCAGCGTGTCGCGGCCGATGGTTTTCGGATTCTTGGTCATGACGTCGTCGACGACGGCGGTCATCAGGTCGGAGCGCATATGGCGGCGGAGGTCGCCGTCGGTGACGATGCCGACGAGATGGCTGCGGCGGTCGACGATGCCGACACAGCCAAAACCCTTCGAGGTCATCTCGACCAGCGCGTCCGACATCCTGGTGCCGAGCGGCTTCAGCGGCACAGCCTCGCCAGCATGCATGAGGTCGCGGGTATATTTCAGCATCGCCCCCAGCTTGCCGCCGGGATGCAGCACGCTGAAATCGGTTGAGGTGAAGCCGCGGCCTTCCAGCAGCGCAATCGCCAGCGCATCGCCGAGCGCGAGCATCATCAGCGAGGAGGTGGTCGGCGCCAGATTATGCGGGCAGGCCTCGCGCGCCTTCGGCAGCGTCAGCGCGATATCGGCGGCCTTGCTCAGGCTCGAACCCTTTTCCGCTGTTATCGCGATCACGGGAATGCCGAAGCGCGCGGCGTAAGAGATCAGGTTCTTCATCTCCGGCTGCTCGCCGGACCATGACAGCGCCAGGATGACGTCGTCGGCGGTGATCATGCCGAGATCGCCATGGCTCGCTTCGGCGGCATGGACGAAGAACGCCGGCGTGCCGGTGGAGGCAAAGGTCGCCGCGACCTTGCGGCCGATGTGACCTGATTTGCCGAGCCCGGTGACGATCAGCCGTCCCTTGGCGTTGCGGATCATCTCCGCCGCCGCGGCAAAGGGCGCCCCGAGGTCGGAGCGGAGCGCGGCGTCGATCGCGGCGACACCGCTGGCTTCCGCCTCCAGCGTCCGCAGCGCCGATTGTACGGCGGCGTCAGCGGGCTCGGTGTCCGACGATTTCGGCATCAGCGGTTTGGGCTTGGCCATATCTCTTTACCAGAGGGTCTGTTTCCAGGGAGGAGGGGCGGTGCGCCCAGAGCCGTCTCCCTTAGCACGGCCGGCGGCGGCAGGCGACGCAGCCAGCCGCTCTCAACGAGCCATTAACCATAATTGTTTTAACTCCATTAAGGACGTTCTCGGCCCCGTTCCGCGTTTGCCGTGTAAGTCAAGGAATTTGTTGAGGTATTCTATCGTGGGACGAGGGCGAGCAAGGGGCCGGGCTGGGCGCGCGCGCTATTTGCGCGCGCCTGTCGTGTGCCTTACCGCGCTCGCGGTGAGCGGCCCCTTCGCGCAGGCCCAGACGGTCACGCCCGATTTGTTCAGCCCGTCGCGCACGACCCAGGTGGCGCCGCCTGATTCGCCCCTGCGCAGGACCGCGGCCGAGCTGGCCGATCCGCTCAACGATCCACGATTGCGTGACCGGGATCGCGATGGCCGCGCGCCGTCACGCATTGGCCAGGTGCCGTCTTACGGCCTGCCGGCTGCGAACGGCGCCTCGACGTCAGGCTATGACTCGCTCAACCGCAAACGCCAGCAGCCGAAATATTATCCGGCGCAGGCGAGGCCGAAACGGCCGCCCGGCCCCGGCACGCCGCCGCCCGCGCCACCGCCGAGGACTCTGGCCGGACAATTGCGCCTGTCGATCCCGCCGTCGGAGACGGCCAACAAGCCGCCGGTGCCGCCGGCGATGGCCGGCAATGTGGTGGGCCAGCCGCCGCGCAAGCGGCTTAAGGTCGACGATGATCCGTTCGGCGCGGTCGGCGATTATGCCGGCAGCTTCCTGATCAAGTCCGCGGTCGAACTCAGCGCCGGCTATGAAACCAATCCCGGCCGGCTGTCGGTGCCACAGGGCTCGCCGACCTACGTGATCGCCCCGGAATTCCTGGCGGTGTCCAACTGGGAGCGCCACGCGCTGGTCGCGGACCTGCGCGGCTCCTTCACCGGCTACACCCAAAACCTGACGCCGAACGCCGATGGCACAGCGCTCTCCGCGCCGCTCGATATCGATCGCCCCAACTTCATCGGCCATATCGATGGGCGGCTCGACGTCACCCGTGACACAAGGCTGATGGGGCAGGCGCGGCTGCTCGTCTCCACCGACATCCCCGGCAGTCCGAACGTGCCGGCGGGTCTCGCCAGGTACCCGATCTACACCACGGTCGGCGGCACCTTCGGCGTCGACCAGAATTTCAATCGCCTGCAGGTCTCCGCAGGAGCCACCGTCGACCGCACCGATTACCAATGGTCCAGGCTCACCGACGGCTCGTTGGACTCGAACGATGACCGCAACTTCAGCCAGTACGGCGGCGTCGCGCGCGTCAGCTACGAAGTGAACCCTGCGGTCAAGCCGTTCGTGGAAATCCAAGGCGACAGCCGCGTCCATGATCTGCGGCTCGACCGCTCGGGCTTCGCGCGGGATTCCGTGGGCGGCTATGCGAAGGCCGGCTCGTCCTTCGAGTTCTCGCGGCTGTTGTTCGGCGAAGTCTCGATCGGCTACGCCGCCCGCAACTATCAGGATCCGCGGCTGAACCGGCTGGATGGCCTGCTCACCACGGCATCGCTGACCTGGACCGCGACGCCGCTGACGACGGCCAAATTCTATTCCGACACCCAGCTCGCCGAGACCACGCTGCCCGGCACATCAGGCGTGCTGGCGCGCACCTACACCGTCGAGGTCGATCACGACTTCCGCCGCTGGCTGACCGCGATCGGCAGGTTCACCTACGGCACGCTCGACTACCAGGGCGACAACCGCCTGGACAAGATCTACTCGCTGTCAGGCGACCTCATCTACAAGATGACCCGCAGCCTCTGGATCAAGGGCACCGTCCGCCACGACATATTGGACTCGAGCTCGCCGGGATCGAGCTCGCAGTCGACGGTCATGCTGCTCGGGGTCAGGGTGCAGAATTGAGGGAGAAAGCGGGTGCCTCACTCTCCGTCATGCCCGCGCAGGCGGGGCATCCCAGTACGCGGAAGCTTCTCGGCTTATGCTCCGACGCTGATGGAATACTGGGTCACCCGCCTTCGCGGGTGACGACAGTTGAGAGTGGTGCCGGCGCGGCGCACTATCGCGGCAGGTCCGTCTTGCCCATCAGGAAGGTGTCGATCGCGCGGGCGCAGAGGCGGCCTTCGCGGATGGCCCAGACCACCAGCGACTGGCCGCGGCGCATGTCGCCGGCGGAGAAGACGTTGGGCAATGAGGACTGGTAGTCGCTCGTGTTGGCGCGGACGTTGCCGCGCTGGTCGAGGTCGACCGCGAGCTGCTTCAACAGGCCGTCGTGCACGGGATGCACGAAGCCCATCGCCAGCAGCACGAGCTCGGCGTCGAGCTCGAACTCGGTGCCGGGCAGCGGCTTGAACTTGTCGTCGACCTTGATGCAGTGCAGCTTCTTCACCTTGCCGCCAGTGCCCTCGAACTTCTGGGTCAGCACGGCGTATTCCCGGATCGCGCCTTCGGCCTGGCTCGACGAGATCCGCATCTTCAACGGCCAGTTCGGCCAGGTCACGCCCTTGTTCTCGCGCTCCGGCGGCGCCGCCATGATCTCGAGCTGGGTCACGGACTTGGCGCCCTGGCGCAGCGAGGTGCCGATGCAGTCGGAGCCGGTGTCGCCGCCGCCGATCACCACCACATGCTTGTCCTTGGCCAGGATCTCGGTCACGCCGTTGAGCGGCTCGCCGGAGACGCGGCGATTCTGCTGCGGCAGGAAGTCCATCGCGAAATGGATGCCGTCGAGATCGCGGCCGGGGATGGGGAGGTCGCGCGGGGCTTCCGCACCGCCGGTCAGCGCGATCGCGTCGTACTGGCTCTGCAGATCGCTCGGATCGATCGCGCCGGGTGCATCGCCTCCGACTTGGGCGCCGTAATGGAAGGTGACGCCTTCGGCCTCCATTTGCGTGACGCGGCGATCGATGATGCCCTTCTCCATCTTGAAGTCGGGAATGCCGTAACGCAGCAGTCCGCCGGCCTTGGCATACTTCTCATAGACATGCACGTCGTGCCCGGCGCGCGCGAGCTGCTGCGCGCAGGCCATGCCCGCCGGCCCCGCGCCGATCACCGCGACCTTCTTGCCGGTCTTCTCGGCCGGGACTTCCGGCTTCAGCCAGCCATTGTCCCAGGCGCGGTCGACGATCGCGCATTCGATGGTCTTGATGGTGACGGGGTTGTCGTCGATGTTGAGCGTGCAGGACGCCTCGCACGGCGCCGGACAGATGCGGCCGGTGAATTCGGGGAAGTTGTTGGTCGAATGCAGGTTGCGCGAGGCTTCTTCCCAATTGCCCTGATAGACGAGGTCGTTCCAGTCGGGGATCTGGTTGTTGACCGGGCAGCCGGGTGTGCCCGGCGCGACCGAGCCGGTGCCGTGGCAGTAGGGAATGCCGCAGTTCATGCAGCGCGCGGCCTGATCGCGGAGGTCCTTCTCGCTGAGCGGAATGACGAACTCGTGGAAATGCTTCAGCCGCTCGGTGACCGGCGTGTACTTGCGGTCGTGCCGCTCGATCTCGAGGAAACCTGTGATCTTTCCCATTAAGCCTGAGGCCCCTGCACCTGGTTCGTCTTGTTTCGTCATCCGGGCTCGCGTCACGCGCCCCGTTAGACCCTCATCCTGAGGACCGGCGCTCGCGCCGCGTCTCGAAGGATGAAGGCCGGTATCCTGGCCTCATGGTTCGAGACGGCGCTTCGCGCCTCCTCACCATGAGGGTCTTGTGACTACGCTCCGATCGCGATTTTCGGCTCGGCGTCGGCGTTCGCCTTCATTTCCTTCAGTGCGCGACGGTACTCGACCGGCATCACCTTGCGGAATTTCGGCAGCCACGCCTTCCAGTCCGCCAGGATCTCGGCGGCCTTCTTCGAGCCGGTCAGCTTGGCGTGCCGCGTGACCAGCACATGGAGCCGTTCGACATCGGAATCAAGCAGGTTCTGGAACACGTCGACCCGGCCATGCGCCTCGAGATCGCCGGCATGGTGATAGGTGGCGGCGTTGATCATCTCTTCCGACAGCACCGGTTCCAGCTCGACCATCGAAAGGTTGCACAGTTTCGGGAAGTCGCCGGCTTCGTCCAGGACATAGGCGATACCGCCGGACATGCCGGCTGCGAAGTTCCGGCCGGTCTTGCCGAGCACGACGACGATGCCGCCGGTCATGTATTCGCAGCAATGATCGCCGGCGCCCTCGACGACCGCGACCGCGCCGGAATTGCGCACGGCGAAGCGTTCGCCGGCGATGCCGCGGAAGTAGCATTCGCCCTCGATCGCGCCGTACATCACGGTGTTGCCGACGATGATCGACTCCTCCGGCACGATGCCGGAATTCTTCGGCGGCTTGACGATGAGGCGTCCACCAGAAAGGCCCTTGCCGACATAGTCGTTGCCTTCACCTTCGAGCTCGAAGGTGACGCCCTTGGCAAGCCACGCGCCGAATGCCTGGCCCGCGGTACCCTTGAGGCTGACATGGATGGTATCGAGCGGCAGGCCTTCATGGCCGTAGATCTTCGCCACCTGGCCCGACAGCATCGCGCCGGCGGAGCGGTCGGTGTTGTTGATCTCCTCCTCGATCCTGACAGGCGCGCCACGGTCGAGCGCGGCGCGGGCCTTCTCGATCAGGCGACGGTCGAGCACGGCTTCCAGATGATGGTTCTGGGCCTCCGAACGGTATATCTTCTGGCCCTTCTCCTCCTTCTGCCGCACGAACAGCCGCGAGAAATCGAGGCCCTTGGCCTTCCAATGCGCCACCAGCGAGGTCTGGTCGAGCATCTGGGTCTGGCCGACCATCTCGTCGAATGTCCTGTAGCCGAGCGTCGCCATGATCTCGCGCACTTCCTCGGCGACGAAGAAGAAGTAGTTGATCACGTGCTCGGGCTGGCCGGTGAAGCGCTTGCGCAGGACCGGGTCCTGGGTCGCGACGCCGACCGGGCAGGTGTTGAGATGGCACTTGCGCATCATGATGCAGCCGGCAGCGATCAAGGGCGCCGTGGCGAAGCCGAACTCGTCGGCCCCGAGCAGCGCGCCGATCACGACATCACGCCCGGTGCGGAAGCCGCCGTCGACCTGCACCGAGATGCGGCTGCGCAGCCGCTCGCGCACCAGCGTCTGGTGAGTTTCGGCGAGCCCGATCTCCCACGGGCTGCCGGCATGCTTGATCGAGGTGAGGGGCGAGGCACCGGTGCCGCCCTCGAAGCCCGCGATCGTCACATGGTCGGCACGCGCCTTCGCGACACCGGCGGCAACCGTGCCGACGCCGATCTCGGAGACGAGCTTGACCGACACGGCGCCGTCCGGATTGACGTTCTTCAGGTCGTAGATGAGCTGCGCCAGATCCTCGATCGAATAGATGTCGTGGTGCGGCGGCGGCGAGATCAGGCCGACGCCGGGCGTCGAATGGCGAACGCGGGCGATCGTCGCGTCGACCTTGTGGCCGGGCAACTGGCCGCCTTCGCCGGGCTTGGCGCCCTGCGCCATCTTGATCTGCATCATGTCGGAATTGACGAGATATTCCGTCGTCACGCCGAAGCGGCCCGAGGCGACCTGCTTGATCGCCGAGCGCATGGAATCGCCGTTCGGCAGCGGCTTGAAGCGATCGGATTCCTCGCCGCCTTCGCCGGTGTTGGACTTGCCGCCGATCCGGTTCATCGCGATCGCGAGCGTGGTGTGCGCCTCGCGTGAGATCGAGCCGAACGACATCGCGCCCGTGGAGAAGCGCTTGACGATCTCCTTGGCCGGTTCGACCTCCTCGAGCTTCACCGGCTTGCGCTTTTCTTCTGCCGCGGTCTTGATCCGGAACAGGCCGCGCAGCGTCAGCAGCCGCTCCTGCTGCTCGTTCAGGATCTTGGCAAATGCGCGATAACGCTCGAGCGAGTTGCCGCGCACGGCGTGCTGCAGCGTCGAGACCGACTCGGCGGTCCAGGCGTGATCCTCGCCGCGGGTGCGGTAAGCGTACTCGCCGCCGACATCGAGCGCGGTCTTGTAGACCTGGGCGTCGCCGAACGCATCGGCATGCCGACGCGCGGTTTCCTCGGCGATCTCACCCAGCCCCACGCCTTCGATGCGGGTGTGGGTGCCGGCAAAATACTTGCCGACGAAATCGGCCTTCAGCCCGACGGCGTCGAAGATCTGCGCGCCGCAATAGGACTGGTAGGTCGAAATGCCCATCTTGGACATCACCTTGAGCAAGCCCTTGCCGATCGACTTGATGTAGCGCTTGACGATCTCCTTGTCGTCGAGCCCGCCCGGCAGGCGGTCCTTCATCGCGATGATGGTCTCGAATGCGAGGTAGGGATTGATCGCCTCCGCGCCGTAGCCGGCGAGACAGGCGAAATGGTGCACTTCGCGCGGCTCTCCGGATTCGACCACGAGGCCGACCGACGTACGCAAGCCGGTGCGGATCAAATGATGATGCACGGCGGCGCAGGCGAGCAGCGCGGGGATCGGGATCCGGTCGGTGCCGGTCATGCGGTCGGACAGGATGATGATGTTGATGCCTTCGCGCACCGCGCCCTCGGCGCGCGCGCAGAGCTCATCCAGCACCTGCTCCATGCCGGCCGCGCCGAAGCCGGCGTGGAAGGTGGTGTCCAGCGTGCGCGACTTGAAATGCGTCTCGGCAACATCGGAGATCGAGCGGATCTTCTCCAGATCCGCGTCGGTCAGGATCGGCTGGCGCACTTCGAGGCGCTTGGTGGAGGCGAGCCCCTGCAGGTCGAACAGGTTCGGCCGCGGCCCGATGATCGAGACGAGGCTCATCACCAGCTCCTCGCGGATCGGGTCGATCGGCGGGTTCGTCACCTGCGCGAAGTTCTGCTTGAAGTAGGTGAACAGCGGCTTCGCCTTGTCCGACAGCGCCGAGATCGGCGTGTCGTTGCCCATCGAGCCCGCGGCTTCCTCGCCGGTTGCTGCCATCGGCGTCATCAGGATGTTGATGTCTTCCTGCGAATAGCCGAATGCCTGCTGGCGATCGAGCAGCGGCAGGTTCGAACGCACGCTCTTGGTCGGCGCGTCAGGCAGTTCTTCGAGCTGCATCTGGGTGCGGGCCAGCCAGTCGCGATAGGGATGGCTCTTGGCCAGATCGGCCTTGATCTCGTCGTCGGGAATGAGCCGGCCCTGCTCGAGATCGACGAGCAGCATCTTGCCCGGCTGCAGCCGCCACTTGGTGACGATCTGGTCCTCCGGGATCTTCAGCACGCCCATCTCGGACGCCATCACGATGCGGTCGTCTTTTGTCACCAGATAGCGCGCCGGCCGCAGGCCGTTGCGATCGAGCGTGGCGCCGATCTTGCGGCCGTCGGTGAACGCGATCGCGGCGGGGCCGTCCCACGGCTCCATCATCGCGGCATGATATTCGTAGAAGGCGCGGCGCTCTTCATCCATCAAGGGATTGCCGGCCCACGCTTCCGGAATCATCATCATCACCGCGTGCGGCAGCGAGTAGCCGCCCTGCACCAGGAATTCGAGCGCATTGTCGAAGCAGGCGGTGTCGCTTTGGCCTTCGTAGGAGATCGGCCAGAGGCGGCTGATGTCTTTGCCGTAGAGCTCCGAATGCACGGAGGCCTGCCGCGCCGCCATCCAGTTGACGTTGCCGCGCAGCGTGTTGATCTCGCCGTTATGCGCGATCATGCGATAGGGATGCGCCAGCGACCAGGCCGGGAAGGTGTTGGTCGAGAAGCGCTGGTGCACCAGCGCCAGCGCGCTCGCGAAATCGTCCTCGTGCAGGTCCGGATAATACTTGCCGAGCTGATCGGCCAGGAACATGCCCTTGTAGATCACGGTGCGGCACGAGAACGAGACCGGGTAGTAGCCGGCCATGCCGCGATCGCGGCGCTGATAGATCGCCTGCGAGATCGACTTGCGCAGGATGTAGAGCCGGCGCTCGAACTCGTCCTCGGTCTTGCCGACGCCGTTGCGGCCGATGAATACCTGCAGGTGATAGGGCTCGGTCGGCTTCACGGTGACGCCGAGGGAGGAGTTGTCGGTCGGCACGTCGCGCCAGCCGAGCAGCTTGAAGCCCTCGTTCTTGATCTCGTCGGCGATGATGCTCTTGATGACGTTGCGCCAGGCGGCATCGCGCGGCAGGAACAGCGCACCGATTGCATAGTCGCCCGGCTGCGGCAGCTTGAAGCCAAGCTCGGCCGCCTTGCGCGCGAAGAAAGCGTGCGGGATCTGCACCAGGATGCCGGCGCCGTCACCGGCGCGCGGATCGGCGCCGACCGCGCCGCGGTGCTCAAGGTTGCAAAGAATGTTCAGCGCGTCGGAGACAATCTGGTGCGAGGGTTTGCCCTTGATGTTGGCGATGAAGCCGACGCCGCAGGCATCCTTCTCCAGGCTCGGGTCGTACATGCCTTCGGCTTTGGGACGCCAATCGTGTTCGCGCGCCGGTTCGTCCGCTTTCGAGGCTGCGGCCGCCGACAACGTCTCTGTCACGATGGTTTCGCGCTCGAATTCCGACCCGCTCATGTTTCCTCTCAAATAAGGCTAAAGGGCCTCACGGTCGTTGGCGCACCTTGGGCGTTGCGGCACCCACTGGGGCCACCGCTCGTCCTCCGCGAGCCGCAATGTCTTAAATCAGGCGAGGAGCGTTCAACGTCCCTGAGGAACGGCCTTGCCCGCAGCATTCTCGGAGCCCGAAGGGCCGAGTTTCCGTTGCAATCCCTATGCCGGGAATTGCTCCGCGATTAAGACAGCTATACTGTCCTAACTCCGACCTTGCCAAATTTTTTTCTATCACACAAGCGCATGAGAGTCCTCGTCCGCATGTAGTTTTGCGCGGTGCGCGACGGGAGGGCCGCCCCCGATTTGAAGCAAACGCGCCGTGATCCGGCCCAAGGACCGCCGGAATTGCCGCTGAAGTTTCCCGCGGGCGCCAGAGGGCAAAAATGCTCCACGCCCAGCGTCTTACAGGAGCTACCGGTGATGAAGCTGTTTACGGGATGGGTCTTGTCTGCGGGCCTCGTTCTTGCGGCCCCGACCGCCAATGCGCAGGTGCTGGCGCCCAATCACGTCGAAAATCCGCTGGTCGTGACCGTGTCCGACTTCGACGGCCCCTATGCGGTGATGCCGCCGGAGGTGCCGGCGCCGCGCTATGGGCCAGCCTACGAACCGGGGCTGCTGCCGCCGATCGAAGTCTACGCCGTGCTGCGCGAAAACGGGTTCCTGCCGCTCGGCATCCCGCGGCAGCACGGGCTGGTCTACACGATCGCGGTCATCGAGCCCGGCGGCAGTGACGGCAGGCTGATCATCGATGCGCGCAGCCGGCGCATCATCCGATTCATTCCGGCCGACGGGATGGATGACGATTATCGAGGCGATCTGAGCGGCGCCTATGGCGCTGCCGGGCCGTTGCCGCCGGCAACCCCTGTTCGCAGCAGCGTGCCGCGGCCGCCGGCCCCCATTCCGCATGTGGCGAGCCGGACCGTGCCGAAGCCCAGGCCGAACCCGCTGACCGCGAAGCGCGCGCCGGAACCGGCCCAGCAATCAGCCGCCGTGCAGCAGAAGCCCGCGGAGACCCAGCAGGCCATTCCACCGGCTGCCGCCCCGACCGTCGGCCAGGTCAAGCCGGCTGCTCCCGCCGCGCCGACCATTCTGCCGACCCAGGAAATGCCGCAGGTGCAGGGCTTGGAGTAGCAAACGTTCCTGTCATTCCGGGGCGATGCATGAGCATCGAACCCGGAATCCATTTCGCCGCCGACACCCGTGGCCAAATGGATTCCGGGCCTGCGCCTGACGGCGCATCCCGGAATGACCGAGAAAAACAAAAACGCCCCGGTTTCCCGGGGCGTTTTGCGTTCGGCCAATATCTGCCGAAGCTGCTGCCGCGATTAGGCGGCGGCCTTGGAGCCGTCGGCGACCTGCGGCGCGGCGGAGCCGGTCGTGATCGGAATGCTGCGCGGTTTCTTGGCCTCGGGAATCTCGCGAATGAGGTCGACGTGGAGCAGGCCGTTCTCAAGCGAAGCGCTCTTCACCTGTACGAAGTCGGCGAGCTGGAACGCGCGCTCAAAGGCCCGAGAGGCGATGCCGCGATAGAGAACGTTGGTATTGTCCTTGCCATTCTCGTTGGCGGTCTTCTCGCCCTTGATCGTCAGCGTGTTTTCCTTCGCGACGATGGAAAGCTCAGCCTCGGAGAAGCCGGAAACCGCAACGCTGATGCGGTAGGCGTTCTCGCCGGTGCGCTCGATGTTGTAGGGGGGATAGCCGGGGCTGCCGTCCGAAGTCGCCTGATCGAGCAGGTTGAAAAAGCGGTCGAAGCCGACGGTGGAACGATAGAACGGGGTCAGATCGTAGGTACGCATGATAGTCCTCCAATGAGCGACTGATTCGATTACCCGCCCGCCATCGGGCCGGGCTTTAGTCTGTGTGCAGCCTGACGTTCCGGTTCCGAAACACTGGTAGCGGCCTGCACGAAGGTGATATGGGTGGGGCCATCAGGCGTTCAAGAGGCGGAAATATCGTCGCTTTTTGGCGCTCACGCCCTTGATTCCCGCCGTCTCTCACCTAGCGGTTCCCCTTCATGACGCTCGTCTCCATTCCAGCCAATCCGGTTCCGGAAGACGTCGTCAGCGGCACCATCAAGACGCCTGATGGCGCTGAATTGCGCTTTGCGCGATGGGCGCCGCCGCCGGGCCGCAAGGGGACAGTCTGCGTGTTCACCGGCCGCACCGAGATGATCGAGAAATATTTCGAGACCGTGCGCGATCTGCGCGACCGCGGCTTTGCGGTGGCGATGATCGATTGGCGCGGGCAGGGCCATTCCTCGCGGCAGTTGCGCGATCCACGCAAAGGCTATGTGCGCAGCTTTGCCGATTACGAGATCGACGTCGAAACCTTCGTGCAGCAGGTGGTGCTGCCGGATTGTCCGCCGCCCTATTTTGCGCTGGCGCATTCGATGGGCGGGGCCGTGATGTTGCGCATCGCGCATGCGGGAAAACGCTGGTTCGATCGCATGGTGCTGTCGGCACCGATGATCGACCTGCCGGGACGCCGCACCTCATTTGTACCATCCGCGCTGTTGCGGATCATGCGGCTTGCCGGCCAGGGCGGACGCTACGTTCCGGGCGGCAGCGACGATCTGGTCGGGCTTTCGCCCTTCATCAACAATCCCCTCACCAGCGATCCCGTCCGCTTTGCGCGCAACGCGGCGATCCTGGAAGAAGACGCAACGCTCGGCCTCGGTGCGCCAACGGTCGCCTGGGCCGACACCGCCTTCAAGGCGATGCGTACGTTCCGCGAATATTACTATCCCTCGCAGATCCGCCAGCCGATCCTGATGCTGGCGGCGAGCAACGACACCGTGGTGTCGACGCCTGCCATCGAGGAGTTCGCCTATCACTTGCGCGCCGGCTCGCATCTCGTGATCGCCGGCTCCAAGCACGAGATCCTGCAAGAGCAGGACCGCTACCGCGCGCAGTTCTGGGCGGCGTTCGACGCCTTCGTGCCGGGCACGCCGCTGTTCGGGTAGAATATTTCCTCGATCGGCTACAAGGTCTTCAGATATTCGATCAGGGCTTCGCGCTCATTCTTGTCGAGCGCGCGGCCGACGATGCCCTTCGGATACGGTGCGGCTCCCTCGAACGAGCGGCCGCTCACGCTGTTGCCGTGGATCTCTTTTCCGTCGCGATCGGTCGCCGAGAACAGCGTCTGGCCATTCCTGCACGACGTCTCGTCGCTCTTCACGTCCAAGCCGACATGCTCCGGGTCGAAATCACGCGCGCCCATGCAGAACTTTTTTGGACGCTCGGCGGCGGGTCGGAGCAGCCATTCGAGCGAGGCGACGGAGCCGTTGTGCAGATAGGGTGCCGTGGCGCGGTCAAACCACCGAAGCGCGGTGGCGGGGTGTTACACGACTACAGCGTGTGGCGAGGTTTGCCTGAATCCCTCAAAGTGGGTGAATGACCGGAGGGCGCTGCGCTCGGCTGCGCGCTCGTTCACGACTCGGCGGCAAGCCTTCGGGTTTCGACAAGGGTCAGGCGGGCGAGCGGTACGCCGGCTTTCAGGAGCCCCTCACGATAGTGTTGGATATCGGCCGGCTGCTTCCAATGGAAGTTCTTCAAATGTCGATCGACGGTGAAAGTCGGATAGTTGGACATCAGAACGCCGGTCGCGTCCGCCGCCTCCTTGGTCCGCCCCAGCTGAGCCAGCGCGGCGGCACGGATCGCCAGTGCCGGCATATGGTTCGGATTGATGTAGAGCTGCTCGCGCGCCCAGGACAGGGTCGCGTCGTATTGTCCCAGGAGGTAGTGGCTGAACGCGTTCAAGGCTGCCCATTGGTAACGTGGGTCGCTGTTGCCGCGCTGCGCCCCCATCGAAAACAGTTCGATGGCCTGGCGATGCTCACCGCTCACGAGGTGAACATATCCAAGCACGCCGCGCGCGCCCATGTCGTATGGGTTGAGCGCCACGGCGCGGTTCGCCGCATCCAGGGCCGCCTCGTAGTGTCCCTCCACCGAACGCACATAGGACAGGATCTGAAAGGCAAAGGACGAGCGCGGGTCGAGCCGAACGCTGGCCTCCGCAAGGCTCACGATCGAGGTCCACAATTCGCGCGTGCGCTTGATCCAGCCAAACTGAATGCTCTGCACCTGGATGGTGGCGAGATAGGCGTGCGCGATCGAAAGCGTCGGGTCGAGCGCGATCGCTTCCTTGAATAGCGCAATGGAAGCCTCGTAATCTTCCTTGGTGTGCCGGTAATAGTGGGAAAGGCCCTTCAGGAAGCGATCCCACGCCGTGACATCGTTGGAAACGCGGGCAGGTGCGGAAGCCTCCGCGCGGAATATCTCCGTTGCGATCGCCGCGGAGAGACTGGTCGTGATCTCGTCCTGCATCGCGAACAGATCGCCCATGTCGCGGTCATAGCGGCCGGTCCACAGTTGCTCGCCGTTCTCGGGCGCGATCAGCTCGGCGGTCACGCGGATCTTGCTGCCGGCACGCCGCACCGAGCCCTGGATCAGGTAGGTCGCGTCGATCTCGCGGGCGATCAGGCGGGTGCTCACATTCTTGCCCTTGAAGGAGAATGTCGAGTTGCGGCTCAGCACCCGATAGAAGGACTGCAGCGAAAGCGCGTGGATCAGGTCTTCGGTCAATCCGTCGGAAAAATACTCGTCGCTGGAGTCGCTCAAATTGGCGAAGGGAAGCACGCCGACGATCGCGGTCCGCGACTGCCCTGGCAGGCCCGACGAATCCCGCACCTGGCGCCCAGGCGCCTCCGGGCCGCCCGGCTCCCAGGTGAAGACCTCCACGGGGTCCGCGATATTCTTGAAACGATGACTGCCGGTGTTGAC
Organism: Bradyrhizobium sp. Leo114; assembly: GCF_055229415.2. Lineage (NCBI taxonomy): Bacteria > Pseudomonadati > Pseudomonadota > Alphaproteobacteria > Hyphomicrobiales > Nitrobacteraceae > Bradyrhizobium > Bradyrhizobium sp. Leo114. The sequence goes on from NZ_JBUYEN020000050.1 coordinate 14,818, forward strand.
CAAGGTGGCTTTGAGGTGCCTGCCGGCTTCGTGATAGGCCTTGGCCGAGGCGGCCAAGCCGCCCGGCGGGGAAACCGTCTCGAGCCGGACGGCGATGTTGACGTCATCGCCGAACAATTCGTCCTCGTCGGCCATCACATCGCCCATGTGAATGCCCATCCGGAACTGCATGACACGGTCGGCGGGAAGCTGGTTATTGCGCTCCGCCATCAGCATCTGCATCTCGATGGCGGCCTCCAGCGCTCCGACGATGCTCGGAAATTCGAGCAGGAAGCCGTCGCCGGTGTTCTTCAGAATACGGCCGCCATGATTGAGGATGATCGGATGGATCGCGGTCCGATGGGCTTTGAAGGCGGCATGCGTGCCCGCCTCGTCGGCGCCCATCATCCGCGAGTAGCCGGCGACATCGGCGCAGACTATGGCAGCTAGCCGTCTCTCCATAACCGTATCTGTGCTCCGGAATCGGCCAGTGACCGCCGCGTGCGCGGCCGACCGTTCCAACCCTTATAAAACAAGATGTACCTGGCGGAAGCCCGATCCTGAGATCATAGTAATGCAAACGTTCCGGAATTGGCAGCGGACGGCGCCGGAAATGTTAGCTGCATGATTTTTATGTCGTGGAATAATGTGGAGCGGCTGTCCTTGTTCGTTGGCCAACGCCCGCGTGAGAGATGACGACGATGCTCGGAATTCACGAACTATGGCTTTTCATCTTGTCGGGGCTGCTGCTTAACGTGACGCCGGGGCCGGACACCGCCTATATCATCGGCAGGAGCATGCAACTCGGATGGCGTGGCGGAGCGGCGGCCGCGCTCGGCATAAGCTGTGGCTGCCTTTTTCATGTCTTCGGCGCGGCGATTGGGCTTTCGGCGCTGCTGATGACGTCCTCACTGGCCTTTACCGCCCTCAAATGGGTCGGCGCAGCCTATCTCCTGTTCACGGGCGTCCAGATGCTGTTGTCACGCCAGCGCGTGATCGCGGATGTCACCCTTCAGGGTGAGGCGCCGACGCTGCGACGGGTGTTCTGGCAGGGCGCGCTCACCAATGCGCTCAATCCGAAGGTGGCGCTGTTCTTCCTCGCCTTCCTGCCGCAGTTCGTGGCGGCTGATTCGCCACACAAGACCGCGGCCTTCCTGCTGCTCGGCGCGATCTTCGTCTTCAACGGCACGCTGTGGTGTTTCGGCGTGGCGGCCTTTGCGGCGCGGGCGGCGATGCGGATCCGCCGCTCCAGCGGCGTGATCGCCTGGATCAACCGCACGCTCGGCGGGCTGTTCGTCTATCTCGGCTTCCGGGTGGCGATGCTGGAGGCGCGCTAGAGAAATCCTCGAGGCTTAGCCGTGGATCTTCACGAGCGCGCTGGCTGCGAGGTAGAACCCGAGCAGGATCATCGCGATCAGGAACCAGCGGCGGAACGCCTCCGGCTGCAGCCGTGACCGCACCGCCTGCCCGACGAACATGCCAACGAAGGACGCCACCATCGCCACCGCCCCGGGCAGCGCGGTCGCGGCGGTCAATACGCCGGCGGCGGTGAGATTGAAGGCGAGGGCGACGGTTGCGGTGGTGAAGAACAGGCCGAGCGCCTGCACCAGCTCGTCCTTCTCCATGCCGATCGCCTGCATGAATGGCATCGACGGAATCACCTGCACGCCGGTCGCCGCCGAGATCACCCCGGTCACGACGCCGACGATGCCGCCGATCCATTTCTCGTCGCGGCGGGCGACCTTGAAGCTGAAGCGGCTGAGGCCCACGACCGCATAGATGATGAGCAGGAGACCAAGAACGACGGTGCCATAGGGCGCATAAGGCCCGGTCAGCAGCCCGCTATTCAGCCAGATGCCGACCACGGTGCCGAGCATCAGAGGCCATAGCCGCTTGAGGATGTCGCGCAGATAAGGGCCGACGAAGGTCTGCCAAATGTTGGTGACGATCGCCGGCACGATCACGATCGAGATCGCCTGCGCGGGCGGCATCGTCACGGCCAGCAGTCCCATGGAAACCGTAGGCAGGCCAAGCCCCAGCGTTCCCTTGACGAAACCGGCAAGCAGGAAGGCGAAGGCGATCAGAATCAGCATCGAGTCGAACATGGGGGCACATTGACCGATCGCCGCAAGCGGCACAATCTGGAGATTACGGAGAATGCCTTCGGCTTTGCCGAAGATAGACGGAGCCCGGTATGCGTTTCGACCTGGTTGATCTGCAGCTCTTCATTGCGGTGGCGGAGACGCGCAGCATCACCAATGGCGCTTCCCGCGTTCATCTGGCACTTGCGTCCGCGAGCGAACGGATCAAGGGGCTCGAGGCTGCGCTTGGCGTCTCGCTGCTCAAGCGCGGCCGCCGCGGTGTCGAGTTGACCGCCGCCGGCGAAAGCCTGCTCGATCATGCGCGGATCGTGATCCACAATGTCGAAGCGCTGCGCGGCGACCTTGCCGCCTATGCCAGCGGCGTTAGGGCGAGCGTGCTGCTGCTCGCCAACACGTCGGGCCTGTCGGAACATCTGCCGCGGGCGCTCGCCGCCTTCCTGCGCGAGCATCCCGACATCAATGTCGACGTCGAGGAACGCGAGAGCGCCGACATCGCGGCTGCGATCGCGACCGGTGCTGCGGATCTCGGCTTCGCCGCCGAGCATGCGTTGCCCGAAAGCGTCGAGCGCTTCCTGTTCAGCGAGGATCGCCTGACGCTGGTGGCCTCGCGCCGCAGCGATCTCGCAGGCCGCCGCCAGATCGATTTCCAGGACGTGACCGGCTATGACTTCGTCGGGCTGACCGCCTCGACCGCGCTGCAGGCCCACATCGCCAAGCACGCGGCCCGGTTAGGGGCCCGTCTGCGGTTCCGGGCGCGCCTGCGCGATTTCGACGCGATCTGCCAGATGGTCGCGGCCGATGTCGGCATCGCCGTGATCCCGGAGACGGCCGCCCGGCGCTGCGCCCGGTCGATGCCGATCGCGTCGATCCGGCTGCGCGACTCCTGGGCCGACCGCAAACTCACGATCTGCGCGCGCAGCTTCAAGGCATTGCCGCGCCCGGCGAAGCTGCTTGTCGACTATCTGCGCAAGGCCGCATCGTGACGGGGGGCTTGCTCAACCGTTGAGCAGCTTCATCGCCGCCTCGTGCACCCGCGGGTCGCCCGCGGCGATGATGCGGCCGCCGCTTTGCGCTGGCTTGCCTTCCCAGGTGGTGACGATGCCGCCGGCGCCGGTGACGATCGGAATCAGGCCTGCGATGTCATACGGCTTGAGCTCGGTCTCGACCACGAGATCGAGATGGCCGGCAGCCAGCATGCAGTAGGAGTAGCAGTCTCCGCCATAGCGCGTGAGCCTGGCGGCGCTCTCGATCCGTCCAAAGCATGCCCGGTCGGTGGCGTTCATCAACAGCGGACTCGTGGTGTAGGCCGTCGCCTCCTTCAGCGATGCGCAGCGCCTGACCGAAAGCCGCCGTTCGCCGGACGGGCCGGAGTAATGAGCTGAACCATTGTCGCCGGAGAACCGCTCGCCGATGTAGGGCTGATGCATCATCCCGAACACCGGCGTGCCCTTGTGCAGCAGTGCGATCAGCGTGCCCCAGATCGGGAAGCCGCCGATGAACGACTTGGTGCCGTCGATCGGATCGAGCACCCAGACATATTCGCCGTCCTCGCGCTCATTGCCGAATTCCTCGCCAACGATGCCGTGCTGGGGGAAATTGGCCTTGATCAACCGCCGCATCACCGCTTCTGCTGCGCGGTCGGCTTCGGTCACCGGATCGAAATCGCTAGCGCTCTTATTGTCGACTGAGAGCGAGGTGCGGAAGAACGGCAGGATGGTTTCGCCGGCGGCGGTCGCGAGGCGGCCGATGAAGGCAGTGAAATCAATGACCGGCACGGCTGTTCCTTAAAGCGAGAAGCGAACTGGCAACTCAGTGCTACTGCCTAGCTCAATCCGGGATAATCCGCACCGACATTGAGGAGGTTTGTCGCCAGCATTTTTGAACGCGAGAGGGGCGCCGCATCCCGCTATGAGTTTTGGTACTAGGTGCAGTCACGAAATCGGGAGGCTGCGATTGAAGAGTAGAATTAACTGTTCATTTCTTGACGAAAATATTGAAAGAAAACGACAAAAATCGACTTTGGCCCTGTGTTGCGGGTCTGCAAGCCCTGCGGATAATGCATGGGAAATGAATCTAAAACCGCTTGCGTTTTGTGCGGCGCGGCCGCATATTGTTGCGGTGCGGTAGCGCCTCGCGCTATCGCTGCCCTCCTTGGGCGTTTCCTCCCTAGACTTGGGCCGCTTGTTCATTCAAGCGGCCCTTTTTTCTTTTGGGGTTCTTGCTGTCATTCCGGGGCGTCCGAAGGACGAACCCGGAATCCATCGGGCCGCAGGTATGGTAGTGAGATGGATTCCGGGTTCGCGCTCGCGCGCCCCGGAATGACGATGGATCCTACTCCGCTGCCGCCTGGAACGGACCGAGGTCGCCGAGCGGGACTTCCGCCAGCGCCTCCGCCAAGGTTGCGAAATCGGCGGCCAACTGCGCAAAGCGCGGCCCGCGCTCGCGCCGGCGTTCATCCATGTAGACCGCGCGGTTGAGCTCGAGCTGAACGGTATGCAGCCCGCTCGCCGGGTTGCCGTAGTGCTCGGTGATGAAGCCGCCGGCATAGGGCTTGTTGCGGCCGATCGAATAGCCGAGCCCGCTCATGACGTCTTCGACCACGTCGGGAAGCAGCGGCGCGCAGCTTGTGCCGTAGCGGTCGCCGATGACGATGTCGGGCCGGCGCGGCTCGTCCCGCGACACCCCGATCGACGGCATCGAGTGGCAGTCGACCACAACAACGGTTCCGAACGCCTGGTGCGCCTTGTTGATCAGCCGGCGCAGCGCCCGGTGATAGGGTTTGTAGAGCGCCTCGATCCGCGACAGCGCCTCATCGACATTGAGCCGCTCGCGATAAATCTCCTGGCCGTCGCCGACGACGCGCGGGATCGTGCCAAGCCCGCCAGCGACCCGCATCGAGCGCGTATTGGCAAAGCTCGGAAGCCGGCCCGTGAACATGCGCGGATCGAGCTCATAGGGCTCGCGGTTCACGTCGACATAGGAGCGCGGGAAATGCACCCGCACGACGGGAAAGCCACGCGCGCTCAAGCCTTCGATCAACTCGTCCATGAAGGAGTCTTCCGAGCGCCTGAGCGACGTCAGATCGATCCTGGAAGCGTTGAGGAATTCGGCCGGATAGACCGAGCCCGAATGCGGCGAGTTGAAGATGATCGGCGCCCGCCAATTGACGGGTTCGACGATCTCGAACGGAGGCGGCAATTCACCGTCAGGCCTGCTCATCGTCCGGCGCCGTCCCTTCAATTCCGCTGGGGCTTCCAGCACGATTTTGCCGGAAAAACGGAGGATTTATGTGGGGGCATTGTCGGTAATCACGACCCTTCTGCCAAGCGAAAAAAATCGTGAGCCGGGCTGGAATGTCTCTTAAGAGCGGGTAACGCCCGACGCGATTGATTCGCGCGGCGTTCCGGTCCACAACTAAGTTAAGCATCCGGTCGGCCGCGCCGGCTCATCTTTCACTCGAAATTTACCGCCTATCGGGCTTAGTGTGCGGACCGATCCTCCCAAGCCGGGATTCGACGAAATCAACGCCATGCCCAAGATCCTCCTCGCCGAAGACGACAACGATATGCGCCGCTTCCTGGTCAAGGCGCTCGAAAACGCCGGATTCCAGGTTTCCCCGCACGATAACGGTATGTCGGCCTATCAGAGGCTGCGCGAGGAGCCGTTCGAGATGCTGCTGACCGACATCGTGATGCCGGAGATGGACGGCATCGAGCTCGCCCGCCGCGCCTCGGAACTCGACCCCGACATCAAGATCATGTTCATCACCGGATTCGCCGCCGTCGCCCTGAACTCCGATTCGGAGGCGCCCAAGAACGCCAAGGTGCTGGCCAAGCCCGTGCACCTGCGCGAATTGGTCAGCGAAGTGAACAAGATGCTGGCGGCCTGATCGGCAGCCAAGATTCGCCTTCAAGCGTCCTTGCCTGCCCGCTTGGGGTCCGTTATAGGGACCCGACCCAGCCGATTTTTCGGGCGCGTAGCTCAGCGGGAGAGCACTACCTTGACATGGTAGGGGTCACAGGTTCGATCCCTGTCGCGCCCACCAGCCTTCGCTCGCGAAGCGAGAGAAGGCTGCCGCCCGAAGCCCCACGGGCGCAGGCGGGTTTGCGTCCGCGAGCTACGGCTCGGCAAGCCACTTCTTCCTTCCTTGAGGGCTACGCGTGGCGCAGCCATGCGGAGCAGGCCAGCGCGTCTTCCTGGGATAAGCCGTCGTCACACCTGCGCTGACAAGATCTCGAGCTCGCTGTGGAGATACCCTGAAGGAAACACGACGCCGCATTCGTAGCCGCGTCTCCACACGACGTGGCAGTGCGTGCTCGACTTGAAGCCGTCAAACGACATGAGGAAGTCGTTGGCAAAGAAGTGAAATGAATTCGAGTACAAACCAGCACCGCGCATGTGGAGATTTCTCACCAGGCAGGGATGAACCCCCGAAATCCCGCTAAACGAAAGCAATGCGAACTGGTTCAACTGAACACGTTCTAGGGCACGACGTTCAATCATGACCGGACGCTCCAATTGATAAAATATCCGCAATTGAAATCTGGGAACGCTGCAACTTTCCATCAGTGCGGCTGTCCTAACGCATGCGCTCGTGTTCCTATGGTTAACGGTCGACGCGAAGAAAGCGCGAGCGAGATGGCACAAACCGCACGTCCGCGGGTCGCCTGACACTTTCTACCTTCGCTCTGGCACAAAGTGCACTGACGAGCGCGCCAAAGGTTGGGCTTGTTTGCGCTGCGACTCTCGCCGATTCACGGCGGGCCTCGGGGATATCGGTTTCAGGGCGCGGAACCGCGCCATGCAGGCGGTCGGAGGCATGTTTCGGTTTCCGGCGCCAGTCCGTTTTAGCGGCATGTCACAAATCCTATATAGAGAGATGGCCATCATGCTTGGCTGAGGGGCTTGGCGCGCCTCAGATGACCGGACTGGCCTTTTCCAGAGATGTTTGTACCGCAGTTCGATGGGTGGTCTGTCCGTGGCGTTCCGATCGCCGGCGTTCGCGGCATCGCGAAGCTCACGCCTATCCCGGCGAAAGCGCCCGCCATATGAAGATGGACGGTTCAGATGATCCGTTGCCCCCAAGGGAGACGGACCGGATAAAGGCCGCGCTCACTGCAGGAGATCCGACGGCTTGGTCCAACGCAGAAGTGGCGCGTCTCGTCATCATCCCGGCTCTGGCGGTGCTGTTGTTTGCCGGCGGCGTCTATTGGATCAAGGTACAGCACCCAGCCGCATCGTCGGTCGATCAAGGACCGACATCTACAATACAGGTGCGCCTGGTTCCTCAACGCGAGGAGACACCGATTCCAGTCGATTCGACTTCGCAGGCGACGACGGCGAATGTCGCCCATTCGAATCCTGAAGCCGAACAGCCGGATGATCAGGCGAAGGATGAGGTTGTGATCAAGTCGCCCGACCGCGCGTCCCTGCCTGTTGAAGCCAGTCCCAGCATCCCCAGCATCTCACGTCGTTCGACCGTGGCGAATGTGGTGCCGAATAATGCCCTGCTGAAGTTTCAACAAAGCCTGCTCAAGCACATTGCAAGATTTCAGCGATATCCCGCGGCGGCCCACAATAGGCTACAGGGCACGGTCGAAACGTTCTTCTCGATCGACCGAAAAGGGCGCCTCCTGGGCGTTTAGGTGAAAACAAGCTCCGGCCAGATACTGCTCGATACCGAGGCGATCGAGACCATCAAGAGGGCGCAGCCTCTTCCATCCATCCCAGCCGAACTTCCGGATCGCCTCAACGTCCAGATCCAACTGGCCTTCGATCCATCCTGAGAACGATTGCCGTAGTCACCGGCGGTCTACGGCTGATTGCCCGGCTCGAAAGTGCAGTCGGCGCCGCCGCCGGCCTTTTGCTTGATCACCTTGGGATCGATCGTGCAGGTCAGCTTCGACAGGCCCGCGATGTTCGATCCGGCGGCGCCTTCGGCGGGGATGCCCGCCATCAGCATGGTTGCAAACAATTCGTTGGCGTCGCGGCCTTTCAGCGCGCGCTTGGCGATCTTGAAGGTGATCTCGCAGGAGCGCGACGTGATGTCGACATTGCTGGTGCGGCAGACGATGTTATCGGCGGTGACGGAGATCTTTCCGCCGTAGGGAAAATTGGTGTCGCCCTTGAAGAAGGAAGCGACGGTGCGCTTGGGCGCGGCGGCGATCGGCGAGTATTGGGCGACCACGGCGGCGAGCGCCAGTGCCGCCGATCCTGAAGCGGAGGTAGCTGGAGCCGCGCTCGCGCCGCTGATCGAAAGAAAGAGAGTGAGAGCCGCCAATGGTCCAACGCGCATCGTTCCCTGCCTCCTCCGCGTGTCGTCCCCGCGAAGGCGGGGCCATGCCGCGTGATGTCTCGATAGGATTCGGTCATAGTCATCTTCGCAAAACTACTTCCTGTGGTTATGGGCCCCAGGTCAAGCCCGGGACGACGTGGAGACAGCGGGCCCGGAGTTGTGGGACTGGCAAAGCGAAGCGCGCCACCGTTGCGAGCGGAGTACTTGATGATGGGCACGTCGCAGGCGCGCCTTTGCCCACCCTGCACATGCTGCGTATTCCAATCTTTCTCCTCACCCTGAGGAGGTCGCGTAGCGACCGTCTCGAAGGGCGAGGCCACCGGCGGGGCCTCATGGTTCGAGACGCGCTGCGCGCTCCTCACCATGAGGGGCGAGAGGGTGGGCACGTCGCTGCGCCTTTGCTCACCCTACAAATTCGCTGCCTTCAATCCCTCGACCATCGCGCGGACGATGGTGGCGACTTCGCTGCGCAAGGCTTCGATGGGCACTGCGATCAGCTTGTGCTCCAGCCCCAGCGCGACCATGCCGTGGACGGCGGAGAACAGGCTGCGGGCCGTGACGCTCAGCTCTCGCGGTGAGCGCGCGGGAAAGAGCGCGGCGAGCGGGCGGTAGATGTGGCCAAACAGGTCCATCTGCTCGGAGATCGCCCAGTCCGGGACCGGCTTGCCCGGCGCCATCCGGTGCTCGAACAACGCGCGCCATAGCTCGAGATTGTCGGCGGCGAAATCGCAATAGCCGACCGCGATGCGGACCAACGTGTCGGTGGGATCCGCCGGACCGTCCCGCTCCGCCGCGGTGAGGGCCGCGTCGAGCCGCGCTAGTGTGCGCGATCCTATCCGCAGGATCAGCTCGTCGACGTCCTCGACCAGATTGTAGACCGCGCCATTGGCGATGCCGAGTTCGCTGGCGAGATCGCGCGTCTTCAGGCCGGCCAATCCGCTGGCGGCGATCGACCGCTCTGCTGCCTCGATCAGCCGCTCGCGGTTTTTGGCTCGTCGTTCCAGGGCCTTGGACATTTGTCAATCACATTTTGAGCGTTGCTCAAGAAATTATTGAACCGCAAAGATGATGTGAGCGATGCTCATAACAGGGAGCTGGCAAATGTTCAAAACCATTTTCACGCTTTTCCGCGGCACCGTGGCCGCGGCGGAGGAGGAGCTGCAGGATCGCTCGGCCCTCCTCATCCTCGACCAGCGGACCGCTCGCCACCGCTGAGAAGCTCGCCGAGCTGGGCTTTGGTCCCCGCATGAAATCGACTGCCGACGACGTGCTCGCACGGCTCAAAGCCGGGCGCGCAGCTACTGCCTGAACCTTCAAGTCCTCAACATTGTTCATTTAAGGAGAGATTGCCATGAACCAGAACGTCCAGCCCCACAGCAATGCGTGGGTCACCTTCACCTATGCCTCCTTCCTCGGCTCCGCCTTCCTGGTCGGCGTCGGCATATTCTTCCTGCCCGTCGATCTCTGGATGAAGGGCTATCTCACCATGGGCATCGTGATGCTGGTACAGACCTGCGTCACCCTGACCAAGACGGTCCGCGACGTCCATGAAGGCGGCAAGCTGGTGAACCGCATCGAGGACGCCAAGGCCGAACGGATCCTGATGGAAGTGTCCAAGGCGGCCTGACCAGGCAGCCGGAGATGGAACGAACTTCGCGAGGCGGCGGATGTCTGGCATCCGCCGCTTTTCGCCGCGAGGATGCAGCGATGACGGCGCGCAAGGGAGCATTTACCTTCTCACCGTGAGCGCCGCCTGGCGCTTACAGCGCCTTAATGGGCGAAGGGCAGTAATCTGGCCCGACAACGGGCAGCGGCATGGCGTCTTGGAGTAGAATCTCGGTCTCGCGCTTGCGCGAAAGATTTGGCAAAGCCGGCGTGGCACTGGCGCGCCTGCCCGGCCACGCCAACTTCTGGCTCAAGGCGTTGTCGCAGCCAAACATCGATCTCACCTTGCGCACGCATGCGGGCCTTCGCACGCGCATCGTCGAGCGTCCGGGCGTCTCGCTGCCGCAGGAGGAATTGGCGGCACTGGTCTCGCAGCTACGCGTCGTGGCCGCCAAGACGCTGCCGCAGGAGAGCTTGACTTACGGCATCTTCTCCGGCGAGTCAGAGCGTCTCGCGCGCGCCATCGTCACGTTGATCTCCGAGGAGGGAACCGGACGGCCGATCGCCTTCAATGCGCTGTCGGTGATGGAGGTCGAGCTCGACGGCGCACCGATCGACGTCACCCATCTCGGCCTCGTGATGGTCGACCCTGACGTGCGCGGGCAGGGGCTGTCCTGGGTGCTCTATGGCATGACCGCACTGGTGCTGTTTGCGCGCGACGGGCTGCGTCCGAAATGGATTTCCAATGTCACGCAGGTGCCGGCGGTGGTCGGCATGGTCTGTGAGACATTTTCCGATGTGTACCCGTCGCCGCTATCAGGCGCGCGGCGCAGTTTTGCGCACCTGCAGCTCGCGCGCGGGATCATGGCGCGTCATCGCGCGGTGTTTGGTGTCGGTTCCGAGGCCGGCTTTGACGAAGAGCGCTTCGTCATCACCAATGCCTACACCGGCGGCTCGGATGCGCTGAAGAAGAGCTTCGAGATCGCGCCAAAGCACCGCAATGCGATCTATGGCGAGTTCTGCGCTCGCGAGCTCGACTATGCGCGCGGCGATGACGTGCTGCAGCTCGGCCGCATCGATCTGGCCGGCGCGCGGCGCTATCTCACGAGCGAGGTGCCGGCGGGCTCGCTGCCGGCGCTGATTGCCGCCTCCGCCGTGCTGGCGTTGCAGCGGCTGGTGTTGCCGTTCTTCCACTGGTTGGATGACACGCGCACGTTCGGCTCGCTGCGGCCGCGTTCTCGCGACAAGGATGGGCGCCGATGAATCCCGGGATCGTGGCCGATTCCATCGTCAATCTCTGCGGTGCGATCGGGCTCTGCGTCGCGATGATGACGTTCTACTGGCGCGACCCGAACAGCCCGCTGACGCGGCGCCTCTTGTTCGGACTCGGCGTGATCGCGCTCCTGTTCCTGGTGCGCGGCGTGGCGTGGTGGAGCGGCAGCGATGTGCTGGATCGCCTGAGCGTCATTCCGGCGGCGCTGATCCCGCTTGGCGCGCTTGTCGTGACCGAAGGCATGCTGCGGCGGCATGCGCCGCGCGTGGTGAAGATGCTGGCGGTGTTCGGCGGCATCTTGCTCGGCCTTGGCGGCGCGCTCGGGCTTGCCCGGTTCACGACGGCTTATGCTGTTTCGTTGTCGCTGTTCCAGCTTGCGGGCTTTCTCGTCTGTGCCTTGTTGCTCGCGCGCCGCGATCGCGCTTCGCTGATGGCGTCGGAAAACCGCAGCATCGGACGTCTCGCAGCTGGCGCGCTGATCGTGATTCCGTTCGTGATCACCGATTTCCGCACGCTGTTTCCGGACATCCCGGTCCGGCTCGGTGCGATCGGCGCGCTCTTGACCGTGACCGTGATCCTGATCGCAGGGGGCGGTGCCGAGACGCGGCGTCACGGGCTTGCGCTGATGACCTTGCGGCTTGGCAGCTCGGCGCTGCTCGGCATCGCCGCCGCCTTCATCGCCGGCGATGTCGATGCCGCGCAGATCGAGCGCTTCTGCGCGGTCGCGGTCGCCGGCGTGCTCACGATCGCCCTGATGACGGATGCGCTGCGCGCGGTGTTCGAGGCGCAGGAGCCGGGGGTCTTGAATGCGGCAGCGCTGTCGACGGCGAGGACGCGTGACGAATTGATCGCCGAACTGGCGCGGCATCCGATCTTCGAGCACGCGCGGCGCTACCGCGAGGCCGAGCTCGCCAGTTACGATCCGCCGCGCTTGCGGGAATTGTTCGCCACGCAGCGGGTGCTGCGCCGGTCGGGTGCGCCCTGGGGATATCCACCTGACGACCCCGCGGTCGAGCGCGTGCTCTCGCTGATTGCGGCCAACAGCGCCACGCATGTGATCGTGCTCTCGCATGATCCGGTCGACCTGATCGTGCTCGCCGTGCCCGTCACATCAGCCGATCCCGCCACCGAAACCGCGCTCGCACTGGTGCGGCGGTTGCTGGCGCTGACGCCAGAGACGGTGTGAGGTCGGCGGAAATCCGCCGGCCTCTTTGGATCTCCGCTCGCCTATCAGCCGCAGACCTGCGTCGGCTGTGTACGCCAGCCGTGCGTGGTGTGGACGCGGCGATTCACGACATAGCAATTGCCGTTGTCGTAATAGGTGTCGCTGTAGCCGTAATACGGGTAGCCATAGCCGTACGGATAGTCGTAGGCATAGTCATCGTAATAATAGGGATCGTACAAGCCGAGGCCGAAGCCCGTGCCGAAGGCGAAGCGCCGTCCATGGAAGCCGCGGCCGTGGAAGCCGCCACCACGGAATCCGCCGAAGCCCTGATGAATACCGCCGAAGGCGTTGTGGAATCCGCCGCCGGCAAAGCCGCCGCGGAAACCACCGCCGCCGAAGCCGCCATGGAATCCGCCACCGCCAAATCCGCCGCCATGAAAGCCGCCGCCACCAAAACCGCCGCCGTGGAAGCCGCCGCCACCGCCAAAGCCGCCACCGCCTCCGCCGCCACGCGCCAACGCAACCGTCGGCGCTGCCGCAAGACCAACCGATGCAGCCGCCAACAATGCGATAACCATCTTGCGTAACATTACACCACTCCGTCAGTATCGCACCCAGCCCGCGATCATGATGAGGTGGCGATCATTTGCGAGATCGCGATGCGCACACCTCTCAACTCCGTGCGAGCGTCTTTAAATTCCAGTTTAGAGAGAATTGAACGGCGCAGTCGGAGCGGCGCCGCGGTATTACATCGGAAATGAAAACGCCGGCTTTGTTGCGGGCGAAAAAGCGACCGCGGCGCGAAAGCTGCGGTCGCGGTCCCGGAATTCGCATGGAGGAGCGCTGCAGCGCTGCTCGATATCCATGAGGCGGCGACTATTTTCCCTTCACGAACGCCGCGAAAGCATCCGCATAATCCGGATGCCAGCGCGACAGTGCGGGACGGTTCTCGACGATGTCGCCGACGGCCCAGAGGATGCGCCGCTCGTCGAGCTGCCGCGACACATCATTGTCGGGACAGAGGATATAGAAGTCGCCCGCGTCCAGCCGCTCGATCATGAAGTCGATCGTCTGCTCCGCCGTCCAGGCGCTGGCTGGCTTCTCGGCGCGTCCGCGCGCGGTCAGGCCGGTGAAGACGAAGCCGGGGATCAGCAGATGCGCTGACAGCCGGCAGCCCGGCGTGTTGCGCAATTCATGCTGCAGCGCCTCGGTGAAAGCCTTCACGCCGGCCTTGGATACGTTGTAGGCGGGATCGCCCGGAGGCGTCGTGATGCCCTGTTTAGAACCGGTGTTGATGACGAGGCCGTCGCGCCCGCGCTCGATCATGCGCGGCACGAAGGCATGCGTGCCGTTGATGATGCCCCACAGATTGACGCCGAGAATCCGCTGCCAGTTCTCGCGCGGACCGAACATCTGGCTGCCCGGCTGGACGCCTGCATTGTTCATCAGGATGTCGGTGCCGCCGAACCGTTGTCGCACCGCGCTTTCCAGTTTCACGAGGTCCTCGAACCGGCTGACGTCGACGGTTTCGGTCATGATGCTGTCGGCGCCGCCGGGCGCGATCATTGACAGTTTTGTGGCGGCTTCCTTGAGAGCGTTGGCACTGACGTCGGCGACGCAGACCTTCATGCCCGAAGCGGCGAAGCGCATGGCGGCGGCGAGCCCGATGCCGGACGCGCCTCCGGTGATCACGGCGACATGATTTGGCGACATGGCGGGGTGGGGCATGGTCTGTCTCCGACAAAAATACGTGGCAGCGATCTCTAGGCTAACATGGCGGCCGTGCCATGCACGATGGTGCATGGGAGGTCTTCATTGCCGCGCTGCCCGCGATCAGGCCGGCTGCTTTACGGATTCGGGTCGCCGTTGTAGAGTTCCGCATATAACGGGTCTGAAACCTGCAAGGCCCGTCATATAAATCTCGTTCCATATCAAGGGAGTGCAAACATGGCTGTCACACAGGCAATTCCGATCACGCGTCACCCCTACGCGGACGGTTCCTACAAGAAGATGCTGATCGACGGCCAATGGGTCGATGCGGCCTCCGGTAAAAAGTTCGAGACCCACAATCCCGCGACCGGCGAATTGCTCGCAACGGTAGCCGAAGGCGACGCGGAAGACATCAACCGCGCGGTGGCGGCGGCGCGTCGTGCCTTCGAGGGCCCGTGGAGCAAGGTCAAGCCGTTCGAGCGGCAGAGCATGCTCTTGAAGCTCGCCGACCTGGTGGAGAAGAACTTCGAGGAACTGTCGCAGCTCGATACGCTCGACATGGGCGCGCCGATCAGCCGCACCCGCGGCAACCGCCTGCGCGTGCTCGGCATGCTTCGTTATTATGCCGGGCAGGCGACCGCGCTGCATGGCGAGACCATCGAGAACTCGCTGCCGGGCGAGATATTCTCCTACACCTTGAAGGAGCCGGTCGGCGTGGTCGGCGCGATCATTCCATGGAACGGGCCCTTGGCGGCGACGGTCTGGAAGATCGGCCCGGCGATCGCGACCGGCTGCACGGTGGTGCTGAAGCCGGCGGAAGAAGCGCCGCTGACATCGCTGCGGCTCGCGGAGCTCTGCATGGAAGCCGGCATTCCGCCTGGTGTCGTCAATGTGGTGCCGGGATACGGCGAGACCGCAGGCGCGGCGCTCTCCTCACATCCGGGCGTCGACAAGGTCGCCTTCACCGGTTCGCACGTCACGGGACAAGCGATCGTGCGGGCGTCGGCCGGCAACCTCAAGCGCGTCTCGCTCGAGCTCGGCGGCAAGTCGCCGGACATCGTGTTCGCCGATGCCGATCTCGACCAGGCGGTGCCGGGCGCGGCAATGGCGGTGTTCGCCAATTCCGGGCAGATCTGCAGCGCCGGTACGCGGTTATTCGTCGAGCAGAAGGTCTATGACGAGTTCGTCGGCCGCGTCGCCGAATTCGGCAAGAAGCTGCAGGTCGGCAACGGCATCGACCCGAACACGCAGATCGGCCCCCTGGTGTCGCAACAGCAGATGGATCGTGTCAGTGACTATCTCGATATCGGCCAGAAGGAAGGCGCGAGCGCTGTTGCCGGCGGCGCGCGGCTGACCGAAGGGCCATTGGCAAAAGGCTATTTCGTGCAGCCGACGGTGTTCGCCAATGTGCAGGACAATATGCGCATTGCGCAGGAGGAGATCTTCGGGCCGGTCATCTCCGCGATCGCCTTCAAGGACACGGATGAACTGATCCAGCGCGCCAATGCGACGATGTTCGGCCTCGGCAGCGGCGTGTGGACCACCAATGTCAGCAAGGCGCACCAGGTTGCGCGCGCGCTGCGCGCCGGTTCGGTCTGGGTCAACTGCTACCAGGCGATGGACCCGGCGGTGCCGTTCGGCGGCTACAAGATGAGCGGCTACGGCCGTGAATCCGGCAAGCAGCATTTGGAGGAATATCTCAACGTCAAGGCGGTCTGGATCAAGACGGCCTGACACTCCCTCGTCATTCCGGGATGCGCCAAAGGCGCAGGCCCGGAATCCATCGGGCCGCAGATTGCGTGGATAAATGGATTCTCTGATGTGCAATTGCACATCATAGCTCGCGCTTCGCGCGCCCCGGAATGACGGCTTATCGGCGATAGGCCGCCACTTGCTTTTCAGCGGCGCGCGCCTCCCCTATAGTGCTGATAACGACAACACAAAATCCGGGGCAGGCATGAAATTCCCGTCGCTTTTCTCTCCTCTCAAGATCGGACCGTACCAGCTCCAGCACCGCGTGGTGATGGCGCCCTTGACGCGGATGCGCGCGGAAAAACCGTCGCTCGCGCCGTGGCCGCTGAACGTGGAATATTATGCCCAGCGCGCCACGCCGGGTGGGCTGATCATCGCGGAAGCCTCGCCTGTGGTGAATACCGGGTTCGGCAGTCCCGGCATTCCCGGCATCTACAGCGAGCAGCAAATTGCCGGCTGGCGGAAAGTGGTCGACGCTGTGCACGCCAAGGGCGGCATCATCTTCCTGCAGCTCTGGCATGTCGGCCGCGTCTCGCATTCCTCGTTCCAGCCCGGCGGCGCGCTGCCGGTCGCGCCATCAGCGGTGGCGATCTCCTCCGAGTTCAAGGCGATGACGGCGGACGGCAAGGTGGTCGATTACGAGACGCCGCGCGCGCTCGAGACGAGCGAGATTCCCGGCGTCATCGAGGCCTATCGCGAGGGCGCGAGGAACGCACTGAAAGCCGGCTTCGACGGCGTCGAGATCCACGGCGCCAACGGCTATCTGATCGAGCAGTTCCTGCAATCGCGCAGCAACCTGCGCACCGACCAGTATGGCGGGTCGATCGAGAACCGCGTGCGCTTCCTGATGGACGTGACCAGGGCCGTGGTCGAGGTCTGGGGCGCGAACCGCGTCGGGGTGCGGCTGTCGCCTTACGGCATCGCCAATGGCAGTGGCGAGGCGGACCCGATGCCGCTCTACAGCCACGCCATCAAGCAGCTCGATCCGCTCGGGCTCGCCTATCTGCACTTCATCGAGCCGCGTTCCTCCGGCGCCGGCCGCGCCGAGGTCAATCACCAGAACGTGCCCTCGGCGATGGTGCTGTATCGCCCGATGTGGAGCGGCGTCCTGATCACCGCCGGCGGCTTCACCGGCGAGACCGCGGATGCCGCAATCGCTGCGGGACACGCGGATGCGATCGCCTTCGGCCGCATCTTCATCTCCAATCCGGACCTGCCGCGCCGCCTGCAGCGCAGCTATCCGATCACACCGTATAATCGCGCGACGTTCTACGGCGGCGAGGAGAAGGGATATACGGATTATCCCGTGCACGACGAGATGGCGCAGGCGTAAACACCGCCGTCATTGCGAGCGTAGCGAAGCAATCCATGGTTCCGCGCGTGGAGAGATGGATTGCTTCGTCGCTTCCGCTCCTCGCAATGACGAGGAAAACGAGGAGCGACAATGGCCAAAGCAGCCGCTGCAGGAGGGATCGCGTCGGGCCAATGCCTGTGCGGCGCAGTTCGGCTTGAGATCGACGTGCCGGCGCGCTGGGCCTGGCATGATCATTCCGCGCCGAGCCGCCGCGCGCATGGGGCGGCCTATGCGACCTATGTCGGGAGCTGGCGCAAGCGGTTCCGCATCGTCGCGGGGAAGGATGCGATCACGCGCTACGAGGATGACGCGACGAAGACCGTGCGCAGCTTCTGCGCGACCTGCGGGACGCCTCTATTTTACGAGCGCGCTCGCTCGCCGCACATGGTGAACATTCCGCGCGCGCTGTTCCTGGGCCGTACCGGGCGGCAGCCGCTCTATCACGTCGCGATCGAAGAGCTGCAGGAGTGGGCCTATACCGGCGAACCGCTGGTGCCATTGAAGGGTTATCCCGGCGTGGTCTGGCATCGCTCGAAAAAGAAGAAGCGCCCCGATCGCGAGGGGATGTTTTGAATTTTCGTAGCCCGGGTGGAGCGCAGCGCAACCCGGGTTCGCCCGTGGCTCCGCGGATTACACTGCGCTCCATCCGGGCTACGGTCCTACGGCGCTACATCGCAAGGCAGCCATGAGCGCAGGCGCGATTGCTCGGGGCGTGCAAGTTTGGTCATGATGCCTCATCCCGCGCGCCAATGAGCCCGAGGGTAGGAGGAGACATGAAGAATCGCATTACCGGGCGTTCGGCGTTCCTGGCGCTGTTGAAGGACGAGGGCATCACGCATCTGTTCGGCAATCCCGGTACCACCGAATTGCCGATCATGCATGCGCTGAAAGACCATCCCGACCTCACCTATGTGATGGCGATGCAGGAGAGCCTGGTGGTGGCGATGGCCGACGGATTCAGCCGCGCCTCCGGCAAGCTCGTCGCCTGCAACGTCCATGTCGCGCCCGGTCTCGGCAACGCGATGGGCTCGCTGTTCAACGCCAAATTCACCGGCACGCCGTTGATCCTCACTGCCGGCCAGCAGGAGCAGGGCCACGGCTTGACGGAGCCGGTGCTTTATGGGCCGCTGGTGCAGATGGCGGAGCCGCTGGTGAAATGGGCGGTCGAGGTGACGCGACTGGAGGATCTGCCGCGCATCGTGCGCCGCGCCGCCAAAGTCGCGACCACGCCGCCGACCGGACCGGTGTTCATCTCGCTGCCCGGCGATATCCTCAATTCCGAAGCCGGCATCGAGCTCGGCCGGGCGACCCGCGTCGACACGCGGGTGAAGCCGTCAGATGAATCGCTGCAGGCGCTGGTCGCGCGCATCCTCAAAGCCGAGCGGCCGGTGATCGTCACCGGCGATGAGATCGTCAAGAGCGATGCGCTGCAGGAAGCCGCCGAACTCGCGGAAACGCTCGGCGCGCCGGCCTATCAATCTTCGACGCCCTATGGCGCGCACTTCCTCTCCGAAAGCCCGTGCTTCATGGGCGCGATCGCTCGGGTTCAGAAACTTGCGCGCGAGACCCTCGCGCCCTACGACCTCATCATCGCACTCGGCGGCGATCCCTTGCGGATGTCGGTCTATAGCGAGATCGATCCGCTGCCGGATGGGCTCGGGATCGTGCAGGTCGGCCTGGTCGACTGGGACCTCGCCAAGAACTACGGCGCGGAGATCGCGCTGAAGGCTGACGTGAAGGAAACCCTGCGCGCGTTGATCCCGGCGCTGAAAGCAGCCGGCGGCGGCGCGCTGGAGGCGCGGGCAAAGCAGGGCGTTGCGGCGCTGGCGTCAAAAAACTGGGCCGCGAAGCGCAAGGCGCTGGTCGACCAGATCTCGAAAGCCGAGGGCACCTCGCCGATCGATCCGGACTGGCTGGCGCTGCAGGTTGTCGAGGCAATGCCTGATAATGCGATCCTGGTCGATGAAGGCCTGACCTCGTCGCGCCAGATGATCGCGCTGCGCCCGCACCGCGACCGCTATGGCTATCACGCGCTCGCCTCCGGCGGCATCGGCTGGGGATTGCCGGCATCGGTCGGCGTCAGCCTCGCCAATCCGCAGCGACCGGTGGTGTGCTTCTCCGGCGACGGCAGCGCGATGTATTCGATCCAGTCGCTGTGGACCGCGGCCAACCACAAGCTGCCGCTGACGTTCGTCATCGTCAACAATGGCGGCTACCGCATCATCAAGCAGCGCCTCCTCGCCTTTCACGGCGACGATCATTATGTCGGCATGGATTTCGTCGACCCGCCGGTTGATTTTACTGGCGTTGCGAAGTCGCTTGGATTGGAAGCGATACGGATCACCGATCCCCGCGAACTCAAGGGCGCGATGCGGTCCACATTCGGCCGGCCGGGTACGAAGCTGATCGAGGTGGTGGTCAGTAATTCGGTGAATTGAGCCACGAGTCGTAGGGTGGGCAAAGCGAAGCGTGCCCACCATTACGAGTGGAGTGCTTGACGGTGGGCACGCTCTGCTTTGCCCACCCTACGATTCTTCGTCGTCATTGCGAGCGAAGCGAAGCAATCCATTGCGCCGCTTGCGGAAGCGTGGATTGCTTCGTCGCTTCGCTCCTCGCAATGACGGTGTGAGGGGCTGTCAGTCCTACTCCGCTGCCGTCGCGTGCGGCTTGATGCGGTAGCGACTCGCGGGGTGCTCGTCCGTCAGCCGCGCGCGGCCCGTGCCGAACAATTTCTCCCGCAGCGTGCCTTGTGCATAGTCCTGCTTGTATCGGCCGCGGCGGGTCAATTCCGGCACCAGCATGTCGGCGATGTCCTCGAAATCGTCGGGCGAGATCGCAAACGCGACGTTTAGGCCATCGACGTCGGTCTGCTCGAACCAGCGCTCGATGTCATCGGCGACCTTTTCCGGTGTGCCGACCACGACCGGGCCGATGCCGCCGATGCCGACATGCTCGGCGACCTCGCGCACGGTCCAGATGCGATCGGGATCGGCGCGGGTGATGTTGTCCATCGCGGTGCGGCCGGCGTCGTTATGGACATGGCGCACCTCCTGGTCGAGGTCGTAGGTCGAGAAATCGACGCCGGTCCAGCCGGACATCAACGTCAGTGCGCCCTCATGGCTGATGTGGCTGCGATAGTCGGCATATTTCGCGTTTGCTTCGGCCTCGGTGCGGCCGAGGATGACGGTCATCATGCTGAACATCAGGATCTCGGCCGGATTCCGGCCCTTCTGGGCGGCAAGCTCACGGATGGCGGAGACTCGCGGCGCGATCACCTTGGCCGACGGTCCCGACATGAATACGCATTCGGCGTGCTCGGCGGCGAACTGCCGGCCGCGTGGCGACGTGCCGGCCTGATAAAGCACCGGCGTGCGCTGCGGCGACGGCTCGCTCAAATGCAGCGCGTTGAGGCGATAATTCTTCCCCTCGTGCTTGACGGGATGCACCTTGGCGGGATCGACGAAGATGCTATGCGCGCGATCGCGGATCGCAGCGTCGTCTTCCCAGCACCCTTCCCAGAGCTTGTAGACCACTTCCATATACTCGTCGGCGACGTCGTAGCGGTCGTCATGCGCCGTCTGCTTGTCCTTGCCGGCGCCGCGCGCGGCCGAGTCGAGATAGCCGGTCACCACGTTCCAGCCGACGCGGCCTTCGGTCAGGTGGTCAAGCGTCGACATCCGGCGGGCGAATGTGTAGGGCGGCTCGAAGGAGAGATTGCTGGTGACGCCGAAGCCGAGATGCTTCGTCACCGCGGCCATCGCCGGAACCAGCAGCAGGGGATCGTTCACCGGCGTCTGCGCGGCGTTGCGCAGCGCGGCCTCCGGGCCGCCGCCGAACACGTCGTAGACGCCGAGCACATCAGCGAGGAACAGGCCGTCGAACCGGCCGCGCTCCAGAGTCTTGGCGAGATCGAGCCAGTACGGCAGGCGGTTATACTCCGCGGTGCGGTCGCGCGGATGGGTCCACAATCCCGGCGACTGATGCGCCACGCAGTTCATGGCAAAGGCGTTGAGCCGGATTTGTTTTGTCATCGTGGGCAACCCGAGAAGCGCGGCATCGCTGCCGCGCCAAAGCGTGGAAGAAATTTATCGTCCGGCCTGCCCGAACGGCAGTTCCTCACCGGCCGGCGGCATGACATGCGCGACGTTGAGCGTCATCGACACCACATCGTAATAGCCGTTCACCGCGACCAAATCCATCACGCCCTGTTCGCCGAATTTTGCAACCGCTTTCTGGTAGATGGCATCGTCGACGCCATGGTCACGGCGGAGCTGGGTAGTGAACTCCCAGACGATCGCTTCATCCTCCTTCATGTTTTCGGGCTTGCGGCCGGCACCGAGCGCCGCGACGATCTTCGGATCGAGCCCCGCCTTCAGCGCGAGCGGCGCGTGCGCATACCACTCATATTGCGAGCCCCAATATTGCGCGGTCATGATGATCGCCATCTCGTTGACGCGCTTGTCGAGCGAGGTGTTGAAACGGAGATATTCGCCGACCTTCTGCAAGCGGTCCGCGAGTTCCGGGCTGCGTAACCAGGCATTGAACGGTCCGCTCATGCCTTTGCGCGGGCCGGACATGATGGCATCCGCGACCGTGCGCTGGGCAGGGGTCATCTTCTCCAGCGGGATCTCCGGAAAGCGCTCGCCGGTCGCGGCCGGTGCGACGCCGGTGAACAGGATGCAAAGTGCCGAGACGCGCAGGATCGTTTTCATGGATGACCTCCCTATTTGATGTCCGGACGGACGCCGGACTGCGCGGAAATTGTTGCAGCTTGGCGAGCGTTGGCAAGCTTTATTCGGGCGTCTTCCAGCCGCCGCGATATCCCTATAAGAGGTGGGCAGTTGGTTGCGGGAAAGGCAGATCATGGCTGACAGGGCTGACGCGATCGCGCGGGTGCGCGCGCAATTTCACTCTGGCGAGTTCCTGCGCGAGCTCGACAAGCGGGTCGGCTATCGCACGGAAAGCCAAAATCCTGGCAGCGGTGACGCGCTGCGCGCCTATCTCACGGAGAATCTGCAGCCTGCGCTCGCCGAACTCGACTTCAAGACTCGCCTGATCGAATCGCCGACAGGCAAGGGCCCGTATCTCGTGGCCGAAT
This sequence comes from Bradyrhizobium sp. Leo114, assembly GCF_055229415.2. NCBI lineage: Bacteria > Pseudomonadati > Pseudomonadota > Alphaproteobacteria > Hyphomicrobiales > Nitrobacteraceae > Bradyrhizobium > Bradyrhizobium sp. Leo114. The sequence goes on from NZ_JBUYEN020000050.1 coordinate 37,151, forward strand.
ATATCGAGGACGCCTCGCGCCCGACCGTGCTCACCTACGGCCATGGCGATGTCGTCGACGGCATGATCGGCGAATGGCGCGACAATCTCGATCCCTGGAAGACCACCATCAAGGGCGACCGCGTCTATGGCCGCGGCACCGCAGACAACAAGGGCCAGCACAGCATCAATATCGCGGCGCTGCGTGCGGTGCGGGAGACCCGCGGCGGCAGGCTCGGCTTCAACGTAAAGTTCATCATCGAGACCGGGGAGGAGATCGGCTCGCCCGACCTGCGAACGGTCTGCGAAGCCTATTGTGAGGAACTCAAGGCCGACCTGTTCCTGGCATCCGACGGGCCGCGGCTTTCGGCCGAACGGCCCACGATCTTCCTCGGCTGCCGCGGCGGCAACCGCATCCATCTCGATGTCAACCTGCGCGAGGGCGGGCATCATTCCGGCAATTGGGGCGGTGTGCTCGCCAATCCCGCCACCATCCTGGCGAACGCGATTGCGAGCCTGGTCGACGCCAAGGGCCGGATGAAACTGGAAGCCTTGAAGCCGCCGCCGATCTCGAACCGGGTCCGCGCGGCGCTGGCGGATGTGAAGGTCGAGCCGGGCGCGGATGAGCCGGCGCTGTCGCCGGACTGGGGCGAGGAAGGGCTGTCGCCCGCCGAGCGGCTCTCCGCCTGGAACACGCTGGAAGTGCTGGCGCTGTCAGCGGGCAATATCGCAAGCCCGGCGAATGCGATCCCGGGGAAGGCGAATGCCGTGCTGCAGCTTCGCTTCGTTGTCGGCACGAAGATCGACAAGGTCGTCGATGCCGTGCGCGCGCATCTCCATGCCAATGGTTTCCCGATGGTCGAGGTCAGCGGCGCGCAACGATTTGCGGCGTCGCGGACCGACATGGACAGTCCCTGGATCGACTGGACCGCGACATCGATCCGCAACACCACCGGCAAGGCGCCGGCGGTGCTGCCGAATTTCGGCGGCTCGCTGCCGAACGACGTATTTTCGGAAGGTCTCGGCTTGCCCACGATCTGGGTGCCGCATTCCTATCCCGGCTGCTCGCAGCACGCACCCGACGAGCACATTCTGCTGCCGGTGACGGAAGAAGCGCTCACGATCATGGCCGGCCTGTTCTGGGATCTCGGCGAGATGGCGCGGGCGCTGTGATCGCAGCCGACGCACCAAGCGAGTCCGCATAGGACGGTCTATATAAAGGGTGCCGAGCCCGTCGATGCGCCGACGCCGCCATCGATCGCCAAGTTTACGCCATTGACAAAGCTCGCATCCTCACTGGCAAGAAACGCGATGACACCGGCAACCTCTTCCGGCTGGGCTGCCCGTCCCAGGGGAATGCGTTCTTCTAGCCGCTGAAGCACGTCAGGGAAGTGTTCGAAGACGCGCCTCGTCAGGTCGGTGAATATGGTGCCTGGACAGACCGCGTTGATGCGCACGCCTTTTGGGGCAAATTCGAGGGCCAGGCTCCGCGTGAGATTGCTGACCGCGCCTTTTGTGGCGTTGTAAAAGTTGAGCCCGCGATCGCCGCCAAGCCCCGAAATGGATGACACGTTGATGATCGAGCCCTTGCTCTCGATAAGATGAGCAAGCGTCGCCCGCGTTACGTTGAAGACCCCATCGACGTTGACCGCGAAGACCTCGCGCCAATTCTGAGTGGGCAGATCGAGGAAAGCCCCGGCAGTTCCCGTTCCCGCGTTGTTGACGACAATGTCGATCCTGCCGAGCCTGCGGACGACATCGGTGACGAGGTCTTCAACCGCATTCGCGTTGGAGACATCAGCCGGCCGGATCATGCAGCGGTCGGCTGTCAAGGTTGCGGCGACGTCCTGCAATTTGGACGCCCGGCGTCCGTTCAGGACGACGATCGCTCCTTCCTCATGAAATCGGCGTGCGGTCGCAGCGCCGATACCACTGCCGGCGCCGGTGACGATGACTACCTTGCCGTCGAACCTTCGGGACATAGCTCGTGAACTCCACCTGATGCGATCGATGCGTCGGCGGATGCTGGGGAGCTTCGATTGCAGTTGTATTTCAGCGGAGACATTCTTGGCTACATTTGAAGGCGGTCACGGCGACGAGACTACGAATCGACTGCGCGGAGGCGGAGCGCTCTCGACGAGGCGCTGGCGGGTGCGACTAAAGTGCACCGCCGCGGGTACCTTGCGACTGTCCGGACTTCAGGCCATCATGGCGGCAGCCATCGCCGGGCACGTTGGGGACACCTGCTTGAGCCATATGACGTCATCTCGGATGCGAGCCATGCCGCCGTCGCGGCGTTGCCGCGCCGTCCGACCAAATGCGGCTGACGGACATTCTGACACAATCGAACCTATCCAAACGAGGAGAACTACGCATGAAACGCCTTCTTTCGATCGGCTTCGCGCTCGCCGCCGCGCTCGGCGCGGCTGAGGCCGGCGCCCAGGAGCTGACGGGGACGTTGAAGAACATCAAGGAGACCGGCACGATCACGCTCGGCCACCGCGACTCCTCAATCCCCTTCTCCTATCTCGACGACAACCAGAAGCCGATCGGCTATGCGATGGACATCTGCCACAAGATCGTCGACGCGGTGAAAAAGGAACTGAAGCTCGACAAGCTCGAGGTGAAGCTCAATCCGGTGACGTCATCGACCCGCATTCCGCTGCTCGCCAACGGCACCATCGATCTCGAATGCGGCTCTACCACTAACAACGCCGAGCGGCAGAAGCAGATTTCCTTCACCAACACCCATTTCCTCACCGCGAGCCGCTACGTCTCGAAAAAGTCGAGCAAGCTCAATTCGATCGACGATCTCAAGGGCAAGGCCGTGGTGTCGACCGCGGGCACCACCAACATCAAGCAGCTCACCGAGGCCAACGCCGCGCGCGGGCTCAACGTCAACATCATCCCGGCCAAGGACCACGCGGAAGCGTTCCTGATGGTCGAAACCGACCGCGCGGTCGCCTTCGTGATGGACGATATCCTGCTCGCAAGTCTGGTTGCGGGGTCGAAAACGCCCGACGATTACGTGATCTCGAAGGACGCATTCTCGAAGCCGGAGCCTTACGGCATCATGCTGCGCAAGGACGACCCGGCCTTCAAGAAGGTGGTCGATGCGGCGACTGCCGCGCTCTACACCGGCGGCGAGGGACAGAAGATCTACGACAAATGGTTCACGCAGAAGATCCCGCCGAAAGGGCTGAACCTGAATACGCCGATCGCTGCGGAGCTGAAGAACGAGTTCGCCAAGCCCTCGGACTCGCCGGACCCGGATTCGTATAAGTAAACGCAGCTTTAGACCCTCATGGTGAGGAGCGCGTAGCGCGTCTCGGGACGATGCTTCGCATCGCCGGGAGAACCATGAGGCCCGACCGTGGCCTCATCCTTCGAGACGCTTGCTGCGCAAGCTCCTCAGGATGAGGGGAAACAGCGGCTGGCCGGCCATCCTTGGCCCGGCCATTGCATGGGCGGGCCGGGCGTATCGCGGAACGGGGGAGCTTTGAACTATCAGTGGAACTGGCAGATTTTCTTCGAGCCGAACCCGACCGGCAGTGGCACCTATCTCGACATGCTGCTGTCGGGGCTGGCGCTGACGATCAAGACCGCGCTCACGGCCTGGATCATCGCGCTGGTGTTCGGCTCGGTGGTTGGCGTGCTGCGCACGCTGCCGTCGAAGGTCGCAGGCTGGATCGGCTTCTGTTATGTCGAATTCTTCCGCAACATGCCGCTGCTGGTGCAGCTCTTCCTGTGGTTCTTCGTGCTGCCGGAACTGTTGCCGCGCGCGGCGGGACTGTGGCTGAAGCAAATGCCGAACGCGCCGTTCTGGACGGCTTCGATCGGCGTCGGGCTGTTCATGTCGGCGCGCGTTGCCGTGCAGCTTGCCGCCGGTATCGCCTCGCTGCCGCGGGGCCAGAAGCAGGCGGCGACCGCGCTCGGGCTGACGACGGCACAGACCTATCGCTACGTGCTGCTGCCGATGGCCTATCGCATCATCCTGCCGCCGCTGACCTCCGAATTCCTCAACACCGTGAAGAACACGGCGGTGGCGATCACCATCGGGCTGATCGAATTGACCGGGCAGGCGCGCGCGATGCAGGAATTCTCGTTCCAGGTGTTCGAAGCCTTCACGGCCGCGACCATCATGTATCTGCTGGTCAATATCGTCGTCGTCACCGGCATGCGCTTCCTGGAGCGCAAGGTCGCGATTCCCGGCTACATCGCGGGGAAATAGCATGCTCGGCAGCTTCGATTTCGACGTCATCCGCCGCTCGCTGCCGTACCTCTTCGTCGACGGCATGACGTTCACGCTGACGCTGACCGCGCTGTCGGCGCTGGGCGGGTTGGTGTTTGGAACGCTGATCGCGCTGATGCGCTTGTCCGGCTTCAAGCTGCTCGGCCGCATCGCCGGGCTCTATGTCGATTTCATGCGCTCGCTGCCGCTGGTGCTGGTGATCTTCTGGTTCTATTTCCTGGTACCCTATATCGGGCAGTGGCTGACCGGCGCGTCGCGCCCGATCAGCGTCGGCGCGTTCGCCTCCTCGCTGATCACCTTCATCATGTTCGAGGCGGCGTATTTCTCCGAGATCATGCGCGCCGGCATCCAGTCGATTTCGCGCGGCCAGCCGGCGGCGGCAAGCGCGCTCGGCCTGACCTACGCGCAGAGCATGCGCTACGTCGTGCTGCCGCAGGCGTTCCGCAACATGCTGCCGGTGCTGCTCACCCAGACCATCGTGCTGTTCCAGGACACCTCGCTAGTCTACGTCCTGTCGATCCCGGATTTCCTCGGCGCCGCCAGCAAGGTGGCGCAGCGCGACGGGCGGCTGGTCGAGATGTACCTGTTCGCGGCAGTGGTCTATTTCACCATCTCCTGCCTTGCCTCCTTCGGCGTCCGCCGCCTCCAGGCGCGCATCGCCATAGTTCGGTAGATAGTCATGCAGTTGAAATTTCGAGGCACGCACCTCTTCACCTCTCCCATAGGGAAAGGTCGGATCGCACAAGCGATCCGGGTGAGGGGCTCTGCTCTATCGAGGGACCTTAACCCCTCACCCGGCGCTGCGCGCCGACGTCTCCCTTCGGGAGAGGTGATCTCGCGGCAACAGTTGAGCCAGGCATGATCGAACTTCGCCACGTCAACAAATGGTACGGGCCGACCTTCCAGGTGCTGAAGGACTGCACCACCAGCGTCGCCAAGGGCGAGGTCGTGGTGGTCTGTGGCCCTTCGGGATCGGGCAAGTCGACGCTGATCAAATGCGTCAATGCGCTGGAGCCGATCCAGGGCGGCGAGATCATCCTGGACGGCATCAAGGTCAATGATCCCAAGACCGACCTGCCGAAGCTGCGCGCGCGGGTCGGCATGGTGTTCCAGCACTTCGAGCTGTTTCCCCATTTGCGGATTATCGACAATCTCTGCCTGGCGCAGGAGAAAGTGCTCGGCCGCAAGCACGATGAAGCGGTGGCAAAGGGGATGAAGCTGCTCGATCGCGTCGGGCTGAAGGAGCACGCAAAGAAATATCCGGCGGAGCTTTCCGGCGGGCAGCAGCAGCGCGTCGCGATTGCGCGGGCGCTGGCGATGGACCCCGTCGCGATGCTGTTCGACGAGCCGACCTCGGCGCTCGATCCGGAAATGATCAGCGAGGTGCTCGACGTGATGGTCGACCTCGCGCGCGAGGGCATGACCATGATGGTCGTCACTCATGAAATGGGCTTTGCCAGCAAGGTCGCCCATCGCGTGATCTTCATGGATCAGGGCGAGATCGTCGAGGATGCGCTGAAGGCGGATTTCTTCGGCAAGCCGCGCAGCGACCGCGCGCAGAAGTTCCTGTCGAAGATCTTGCAGCATTAATACCGCCGTCATTCCGGGGCACGCGAAGCGTGAGCCCGGACTCCGTTCAGCCGCTTGCGCTGGCGGGGAAATGGATTCCGGGCTCGATGCTGCGCATCGCCCCGGAATGACGCCGAGGGTTTGATGGCCTGGAAGGTCTATCGGCATCAACGAATTGCGTATAGAAACCTCATCGCATCACTACGTCCGGGAGACTTCGCTTGGAAAAGATCGCTTACGTCAACGGCTCCTATGTACCCCTTTCGGAGGCCAAAGTGTCGGTCCTCGACCGCGGCTTCCTGTTCGCCGATGGGATCTACGAGGTGGCCGCCGTGCTCGACGGCAAGCTGGTCGACAACGCCTCGCATCTGGCGCGACTGGAGCGCTCGGTCGGCGAGATCAGGCTGGAACTGCCGGAAACCATCGCGCGGATCCAGGACATCCAGAAGGAGCTGGTGGCGCGCAACAAGCTCGTCAACGGCATGGTCTATCTGGAGGTGACCCGCGGCGCCGATACCGGCCGCGATTTTGCCTTTCCCAAAGGGGTGAGGCCGACGCTGGTGATGTTCACCTCTGAGAAGGACATCGTCGGGGCGCCCTCGGCCAAGACCGGCATCAACGTGATCACGGTGCCCGACATCCGCTGGGAGCGGCGCGACATCAAGAGCGTGGCGCTGCTGGCGCAGGTGCTGGCCAAGCAGGCGGCCGCCGAAGCCGGCGCCGGCGAGGCCTGGATGATCCAGGACGGCAAGGTCACCGAGGGTGGTTCGTCCTCTGCCTTCATCCTGACCCAGGACGACGTCATCGTGACCCGACAGAACGGCAGCGAAATTCTGCCCGGCTGCACCCGTAAGGCCGTGGTGGCGCTCGCCGAGGAACGCCAGCTCCGCGTCGAGGAGCGCGCCTTCTCGATCGAGGAGGCGCTGGCCGCCAAGGAAGCCTTCATCACCAGCGCCAGCCTGTTCGTGCAGGCGGTGGTCGCCATCGACGGCAAGAAGGTCGGTAATGGCAAGCCCGGCCCGATGACGGAGCGGCTGCGCGAGATCTATGTGGAGTTCGCCAAGGCGACCGCGGTGTAGCATGTCACCCTCGTCATTGCCGGGCTTGACCCGGCAATCCATCTCGCTGCGGAAGAGTCTTTTTTGATGGATGCGCGGGTCAAGCCCGCGCATGACGAGGGGGTGCGCGCGGCAATCCTAATGCGCGCCGCCGCCGGCCAGCGCATTCGGCTTCTTCAGGAGCGCCGCGGCGAACAGCGCGACGATCAGCGCGACGCCCATCACGTAAAAGGTGTCGCTGAAGGCCAGGATATAAGCCTGCTTCTGCACGATCCTGCCGACTGCGACGATAGCGCGGTGCGTGGCATCGGCATGGTCGGCGACGCCATGGCTCATGAAATATTGCGTGAGCTGCTCGATCCGCGTGCGGGTCGCCTGCTCCAGCAGCGAGACCGACTGCATCAGCACGTTGGAATGATACTGCTCACGTTTGGTCAGCAGCGTCTGCAACAGCGCGATGCCGACGGCGCCGCCGAGATTGCGCATCATATTGAAAAGCCCGGACGCCGAGCCGGCATTCTCGGCCTCGATCCCTGCAGTCGCGACCGCCGACAGCGGCGCCATCACCAGCGCCTGGCCGATGGCGCGCACGATGTTCGGCCAGAACAACTGGTCGGTGGCGTAGTCATTGGTCATATAGATGTTCATGAAATTGGAAGCGGCGAACAGCGTGAAGCCGACGCCGATGATGATGCGCGGGTCGAAGCGCTGCATCAGGCGTGGCACCAGCGGGATCAGCACGAGCTGCGGCAGCCCGGTCCATGCCAGCACCATGCCGATCTGCTCGGCATTGTAGCCCTGAATCCGTGACAGATATTGCGGCAGGATGAACACCGAGCCGTACAGCGCGGTGCCTAGCAGGAAATTGGCCAGCATGCCGAAACCGAAGTTGCGGCGGAGCAGCAGGCGAAGGTTGAGCAGCGGCTTGTTCGCGGTGAGCTCGATCACGATGAACGCCACTAGCGCCACCGCCGCGATGACGGAGAGGCGGACGATGAAGGGCGAGCCGAACCAGTCGTCCTTGTTGCCCTCTTCCAGCACCGTCTGCAGCGCGGACAGGCCGATCGCCATGGTGATGATGCCGGGCCAGTCGCCCTCGCGCAGAAGCGAGAGCTTCATTGGTTTTGCTTCCAGCGAGAAATAGAGCATGCCGACCATGATCGCACCGGGCACCAGGTTGACATAGAAGATGTACTGCCAGCCCCAGTTCTCGGTGAGATAGCCGCCGATGGTCGGGCCGATCGCCGGCGCGAACGTCGCCGACAATGCGAATATGGCGAGCCCGATTGGCTGCTTCGCCTTAGGTAGCAGCGCGATGATCAGTGTGAACGCCAATGGGATCAGCACGCCGCCAGTGAAACCCTGCACGGCGCGCAGCGCGATCATCTGCGGCAGGTCGTGCGCGAGCGCGCAGGCCGCGGAAAAGACAAGGAACAGAACAGCATTGGTCAGGAGATAGCGCCGGACCGAGAACACCTGCGCGAGCCAGCCGCTCAGGGGGATCACCACGATCTCGGCGACCAGATAGGAGGTCGAAATCCAGCCGCCGTCATCGATGCCGGCGCCGATCGCGCCCTGGATGTCCGCCAGCGAGGCGTTGACGATCTGGATGTTGAGCACCGCCATGAAGGCGCCGAGATTGGCGCCGACCACCGCGATCCAGATTTTTGCGGGGATAGCCGGTGCGGCGGCGGGTTTTGGGCTGAGGTCCGCGGAGGACGCGGCGTTGAGCGTGGGCTGTAGCGTGGTCATTAGTCTCGTCCGCAAGCGCGTGATGAAGCCGAATTGCTTCCGCGATCGATGCTGCACTCCTCTCCCGCAAGCGGGAGAGGAGAACTCGCCGCTAGCCTCCGTCCGGCCGCGCGGCGCTGGCGGCAAGTCGGCTCTTCGCTTCGCGCTCGGCCAGCACGGTGGCCTTGGTGTCGACGGTCGGCACTGCGGACATGCCCGGGCGCAACAGGCCCTTTAGCCTGATATCATCGAGTACGATCTTGACCGGCACGCGCTGCACGATCTTGGTGAAATTGCCGGTGGCGTTGTCCGGCGGCAGCAGCGCGAATTCGAGTCCGCTCGCGGGCGACAGACTGTCGACATGGCCGCGCAGCTTGGTGCCGCGGAAACTGTCGATCTCGACTTCGACCGGCTGGCCGTTGCGCACATTCGTGAGCTGGGTCTCCTTGAAGTTGGCGACGACGTAGACGGCATCGAGCGGCACCACCGCCATCAACTGCGTGCCGGCCTGAACATATTGTCCGACCCTGAGCGAGCGTGCGCCGACGGTGCCGTCGACTGGCGCGGTGATCCGCGTATAGCTGAGGTTCAGCGATGCCTGCTGCTCCACCGCACGGGCGCGGTCGAGCTGCGCGACCGCCTTGGCGCGTTCGGTGGTGAGCACATCGACCTTGCGCTGGGCGGCGAGCAGGCCGGACTTGGAGTGCTGCAATTGCGCGTTGTTGGCACGGAGCGCGGCGTCGGTCTGCTGCGCGCGCTGTACGGTGCCGGAGCCGGTCTTCATCAGCCCCTCGTAGCGAGCCTGCTCCTCCTGCGCGAATTTCAGATTGGCTTCGGCGGCGGCGACGTCGGCCGTGCCCTGCTCGATGATCGGCTGCTGCTGGGCGAGCTGGGCATCGAGGTTGCGCACCGCAGCCTCGGAGGCCTCGACATCGGCGTGGGCCTGGGCGAGCGCGGCGCGGAGATCGCGGTCGTCGATTTCGGCCAGCAACTGCGCGGCCTTGACCGGCTGGTTATCGCTGACCAGCACCTGTGCGATATAGCCGGAGACCTTCGGCGAGACGATCGTGGAATCGGCCTTCACATATGCGTCATCGGTCGATTCGAGGTAGCGGCCGGTGGTGAGATAGTCGTAGCCGAAATCGGCAATGCCGGCGACGCCGAGCACGGCGACCAGCGCCAATGCCGCCCGCCTGATCACCAGCCGCGACGGGCGCAGGCTTATTTTCTCTTTTGTATCAGTGACATAGGATGTCGTCGACATGGCTACCCCGAATACGTTTAGGCGCGCCTCCCGGGCGGGAGGGCGCCAAATCCGCGACATACATGCGATTTCTCCAGCGCTGTGATAATCCCGCCAAAACTGGAAGGATTATCCAGTGAGAGCAAATAATCGGGAACTCGCGCATGGACCGGTTGACCAGCCTGACGGCCTTTGTCCGGGTGGTGGATAGCGGCGGCTTTTCGGCCGCCGGCCGCCGCCTCAACATGTCCACGACCATGGTCAGCAACCACGTCCAGGCGCTCGAGGACCGGCTCGGCGTCCGGCTGCTCAACCGCACGACGCGCAAGGTGAGTCTCACCGAGGTCGGGCGCACCTATTACGACCGCTGCGTGCAGATCCTCGCCGACATCGAGCAAGCCGACGACATCGCCGGCGCGCTGCATTCGACGCCGCGCGGCACGCTGCGCGTCTATACCCATACCCACACGGTGCCCTATGTCGCGCCCGTCGTCGCCGAATTCCTGAAGACCTACCCGGAGGTCAGGGTCGATCTCTCGATGGGCGAGCGCACGGTCGACATGATCGACGAGGGCTTTGACGTGGCCGTGCGCATGATCCGGCCGCCGGATTCAAGCCTGATCGTGCGCAGTCTCGCCACCTGGCGCCACGTGCTGTGCTGCTCCCACGACTACATCGAACGGCACGGCGCGGTGCATGAGCTTGCCGAGCTCAGCGAGCGCGATTGCGTGCGGCACGTAAACTATCCGTACCAGGACGAGTGGCGGTTCATCGACCGCACCGGCGCGCCGGCATCAGTGAAGGTATCCGGCCGGTTCACCACGAACAGCGGCGAGGCGCTGCGCATGGCGGCGCTGCAGGGGGCCGGCATCTGCCTCGCAGCGGGCTTCCTGGTTCACGGCGATCTCGAAGCCGGACGGCTGGTCCGCCTGCTGCCGGAATACCGGCCCGTCGAGCTTTCGTTGAACGCGGTCTATCCACATCGCCATCATCTATCGGCGAAGGTGCGGACCTTCATCGACATGCTGGTCAACCACAGCGCCGAGCAGCAGAAGCTGATCGACCCCTATTCGTAGTATTGGGAAGCGTAGGGTGGGCAAAGCGCAGCGTGCCCACCATTCACGGGTGGTGGTGGATGGACGGTGGGCACGCTGCGCTTTCCCCACCCTTCTGTAACGGGCCTTGCTCAGTCAATCCCTTTTTGCGTCATCCGCTCGCCGGGGTCTCGCTTCTGTACGGGGTCGGTGCAAGACCGCCACCTGATGGGGTTGGAGAGGATCG
>NZ_JBUYEN020000051.1:0-47494 GCF_055229415.2 Bradyrhizobium sp. Leo114
CGGCTTGGAGGATGGACCGCCTACTATGGAAAGCCTGGTCCAAAGGTGATGCGCCTGGGCCTCGAAGCCTTCCGTCGCATCAAATACGGCACCACTTTGAGGCTCAAAAATGTGTGAATCGGATAGCGGTCACCGGGGAGAGCACGAAGTAAGCCGTAAACCATCGCGCAGGGAAAGCCGGAATGCTTCGGTTGAACCTGTGGTCCTACCCCCGTGCTTTTTGTTGCACGGGACCCATGGGTGCGACCGGCACCCGGCTTTCCCTGCGCCCTCTGATATCGAGGAGGGTGGAAAGTGAAGCAAAACTCGGACGCAACGCGCCGCGAGAACGCGAACTCGCATCCCTCACGCTGTTTGACATTCAAATCCGACCCTGACGGCGGAGGAGAGCGCGCGACACAACGTGAGACCTATAGGGTGGGCAAAGCGAAGCGTGCCCACCATCCCGAGCGCGGCGCTGGATGGTGGGCACGGCGCAGGGGCGCCTTTGCCCACCCTACGGCCTCTCACAACTCCCGCGCATTCGAAAAGGCGAACGAACTCACCCGCCGCGTGTTCTCGTCCAGGATCAGCGTGCGCGTGATCGGCGGCTCGGCGCGCTGGGCGCAGTTCTCGCGCTCGCAGAGGCGGCAGTTGACGCCGATCGGCGTGCCCTCGGCCTTTTCGAGGTCCATACCGGCGGCGTAGACGAGGCGCGAGGCGTGGCGGATCTCGCAGCCAAGGCTGATGGCAAAGCGCGGCTGCGGCAGCGGATGCGGGGCGATCGGCCGGCGCACCATCTGCGCGATCGAGAAATAGCGCGTGCCGTCGGGGAGCTCGATCACCTGCTTGAGCAGGCGGTCCGGGGTGTCGAAAGTCGAATGCACGTTCCACAGCGGGCAGGTGCCGCCGAATTTCGAGAACGGAAACGTGCCGGAGGAGAAGCGCTTGGACACGTTGCCGGCATTGTCGACGCGCAGCATGAAGAACGGGACGCCGCGCGCGTTCGGCCGCTGCAGCGTGGTGAGGCGATGGCAGATCTGCTCGAAGCCGGCGTTGAAGCGCTGCGCCAGCACATGCACGTCATAGCTCAGCGCCTCCGCGGCGCTAAGGAAGGGCTGGTAGGGCATCATCACGGCGGCGGCGAAATAGTTCGCGAGCGTGATGCGGTAGAGCCGCCGCGCCGCATCGTCGAGCGGCCCGCCGCGACCGGCGATGGAATCGATGCTTGCTCCGCATTCGGCGAGCCCGATCTGCAGCGCGAGCTGGAAGGTGCGGCTCGGCGTGTCGACCAGCTCGGAGATCAGAAGCTGCCGGCGATGGCGGTCGAAGCGCCGCAGCGTTTCGCGCATCACGTCAACGGGCATGATCCGGGTCACGATCGAATGTTTTTCGCGCAACCGTGCCGAGAGCGCGGCGAACAGCCCGTCGGCCGCCACGTTCATTTCGTCGCGCAAATTCTCTGCCGCGGTCTCGAGTTCGGGGAAATAGTTGCGGTTGGCCTCGATCAGGTCGCGCACGCGCTCGATCGGATTGGCCTCGAAGCGGGCGCCTTCGTTGCGGTCGGCCATCTGGGCGGCGACCAAGGTCTCGCCGCGGCGCGCCTCGGTATAGGCGGCATAGAGCCGCTGCAGCGCGTGGGTCACGCCGGGGCAGAGTTCGGCGAGGTCACGCAGTTCCTGCTTGGGAACGTCGATCTGGCGGAACAACGGATCGGAGAAGATCTCGTTGAGCTCGGCGAAGAAGCGATCCTCGTCGGCGGTCGCAAGATCGCGCAGGTCGAGGTCGTAGGTCTCCGCCAGGCGGAGCAGGATCTGGGCCGTCACCGGGCGCTGGTTGCGCTCGATCAGGTTGACGTAGCTCGGGGAAATGCCGAGTCCCTCGGCGATCTGGGTCTGCGACAGCCCCAATTGCTGCCGGATCCGGCGGAAGCGTGGGCCGACAAACAGCTTTTTTCCGGGCTCGGCAGGCATGGCAGCGTTCCTGAACTATTTATTACAAAATTTACAAAATGACATTTCACACAAGAACAGATGTTACACGATATCACCATTCGAATGCAAGGTATCTGTACTAATTCAACCGCTTCGCGTTTAGCTCCTGACACGCATTTCGCAACGCACTGTCACGAATGTCGATCGAAGTACGAACGGCAAAGACAAGGATCACGGACATGAACTACCAGCCACGTGGGATCAGCGACCGGGCTATCCAGGGACCGGCTTCCTATCTGAGCGAGATTGAAGCCGCCGAAGCACTCCTCAAGACCAAGGACACGTGGAACGGTGTGACCGCCGAGGCCGTGGCGCGCATGCGGCTGCAGAACCGCTTCAAGACCGGCCTCGATATCGCCCGCTACACCGCGGCGCTGATGCGCGCCGACATGGCCGCCTATGACGGCGACCCCACCAAGTACACTCAGTCGCTGGGTTGCTGGCACGGCTTCATCGCCCAGCAGAAGCTGATTTCGGTGAAGAAGCATTTCGGCACGACCGATCGCCGTTATCTGTACCTGTCCGGCTGGATGATCGCCGCGCTCCGCTCCGAGTTCGGACCGCTGCCCGACCAGTCGATGCACGAGAAGACCTCGGTGCCGGCCCTGATCGAGGAGCTCTACACCTTCCTGCGTCAAGCGGACTCCCGCGAGCTGAACGATATCTTCCGCGCGCTCGACGCCGCCCGCAAGGAAGGCGACAAGGCCAAGGAAAAGGCGCTGATCGAGAAGATCGACAACTTCCAGACCCACGTCGTGCCCGTCATCGCCGACATCGATGCCGGCTTCGGCAACGCGGAAGCGACCTACCTGCTCGCCAAGAAGATGATCGAAGCGGGCGCCTGCGCCCTGCAGATCGAAAACCAGGTCTCGGACGAGAAGCAGTGCGGCCACCAGGACGGCAAGGTCACCGTGCCGCATGAGGTCTTCCTGGCGAAGATCCGCGCCTGCCGTCACGCCTTCCTTGAGCTCGGCGTCGAAGACGGCATCGTCGTGACCCGCACCGACTCGCTCGGCGCCGGCCTCACGCAACAGATCGCCGTGAGCCACAAGCCCGGCGATATCGGCGACCAGTACAACAGCTTCCTGGATTGCGAGGAAGTGACGGCCGCCAACGCTCGGAACGGCGATGTCATCATCAACCAGAACGGCAAGATGATGCGTCCGAAGCGGCTGCCCAGCAATCTCTATCAGTTCCGCCCCGGCACCGGCGAAGACCGCTGCGTGCTGGACTGCATCACCTCGTTGCAGAACGGCGCCGATCTGCTGTGGATCGAGACCGAGAAGCCGCATATCGAGCAGATCGCCAAGATGGTCGATCGGATCCGCAAGGTGGTCCCGAACGCGAAGCTGGCCTACAACAACTCGCCGTCGTTCAACTGGACGCTCAACTTCCGTTGGCAGGTCTACGATGCGATGAAGGAAGCCGGCAAGGACGTCAGCAAGTACAACCGTGCCGAGCTGATGAAGGCGGAATACGACGACACGCCGCTGGCAATCGAAGCCGACGAGCGCATCCGCACCTTCCAGGCCGATTCAGCCAAGCGTGCCGGCATCTTCCATCATCTGATCACGTTGCCGACCTATCACACGGCAGCTCTGTCGACGGATAATCTCGCAAGGGAGTATTTCGGCGAGCAGGGCATGCTTGGGTACGTGAAGAACGTTCAGCGCCAGGAGATCCGTCAGGGTATCGCCTGCGTCAAGCATCAGAACATGGCCGGCTCGGATATCGGCGACGATCACAAGGAATATTTCGCGGGCGAGGCCGCTCTGAAGGCGGGCGGCGTCCACAACACGATGAACCAGTTCGGCTAACGGTTGAATCGATCAGGAGACTATCATGACCACAGGCAGCAATTTCTGGGTGATCGGCGGTGAGTTCGGCTCGATGAACTTCCATAAGCTCGTCGAAGGCTCGGCCCAGGTCAAAGGTCCGTTCAAAACCCGCAAGGAAGCGGAGGACTGCTGGCGCGAAGTGTCGGAAGAGAACCGCCACAAGGCCGGCGTACGCTTCTCCATCGTGGAGGAGCCCTCCCGTGTCCCCGCCTGAGGCTGCCGACGGTCAAGCGTAGAAGAAGACGTCCAAGGACGGACGGCCCCATCCGGATTTCCGGGTGGGGCTGTCTGATTTCGGGACGCCCCTTTGGGGCCCCTTGGGGATAAGTCGCGCGATAACCCCTTGGGAACCAACGGCCTTTGCGGACGTAACGGTTACTGATAGGTTAATAGGCGTAGAACCCGTCAGGACGAGGCCGCAAGGGATGTCGGACGCCCAGAATACCGGCAATGCCGCCAGCGAGATGCGGCCGACGCTGCGCGAAGCCTTGCGCAAGGCGCGGATCGAGGCTGCGGACCGCACTGGCGTCGTCGTCGAACTGCGCGATGCCGAGGTCGCGCGGCTGGAAATCTTGAACGAGGCGCTTGATCCCTTGTTTGCGCAGGTGCCGGAAAAGGTCGATCTGTTCGACCGCGGCATCAGCCAGGGTGAGACGCCACGGCTGTGGATCGATGTCGTTGCCCATGTCGTGATGGGACGCGACAAGCGGGTCTACCGCTTCGTGCAGGACACTCGCTTCGGCCGCATCGTGCTCGCCGAATCGCATGATGTGCCTGTCATCGTCGATGCCGTCACCGACTATGTTGCCCGCCGCATAATCGAGCGCGAGCATGCGATGGTGGCGACGGCGAAGGTGGCGGAGCCCGTGCCCGCCGAGAAGCCGCGGCGCCGCCGCGGGTTCGGGATGTTCCTGCTCGGCTTCATCCTCGGCGCGCTCGCGCTGTTCGGCCTCGCGCTGTTCGCGAGCCTGGGCAATCTCTAGCAGCGTCACACCAGCCGCGTGTCGCTCAGACGCCCGACGCGCAAATCGTCGCCGATCCCGCGCACCACTTGCTCGCAGCGCCAGGCATTGCCGTCGCGCTCGATCGAAAACAGATTATACGCCGCCGCCGGATAGTGATGGCGCGGCAGCGCCGAAGCCGAGGGCACGCCGATCGCCGGGATCTTGCCGCTGGGGCCGTCGAACCACATCGTGGAATGGATGTGGTCGTGGCCGTGCAGGATCAATTCCACGCCGTATCGCTTGATGAGATCGAGCAGCTTGTGCGAGTCGGTGAGCCGCTTGACGCGCGCATCCGAATGCAGGGGATGATGAACCAGCAGCACGCGGAAGGCACCTTCGGTCGACAACTCCGCCAGCATCCGCTCGAGCGCCGCGAGCTGCGCGTGGCCGAGCCATCCGGTCGCCATCAAGGGCGGCGTCGGCACCGCGGAGGATGTCCCGATCAGGGCCACCGGACCGCGCCGGCGCAGGAACGGAAACAATGCGGCGCCATCTGCGCCATCGCCGCGCAGATAGTCGGCGAAGGTCGTGGCGAAGCGATGCCGCGTCGCCCGCACATAGGCGTCGTGATTGCCGGGAACGACGGTCACGCGATCCGGCGGGCCGACGCTCTCGAGCCAGGCGCGCGCCGGCTTGAACTCCGTCTCCAGCGCCAGATTGACGAGATCGCCGGTAATCGCAATGTGATCCGGATGTTGCCCCTGCAAGTCCGCCACCAGCGCATCCAGCACCTCGCGCCGATGGTATTTGTGCCGGTTGCGGGTCCAGTTCAGATAGCCGAAGGCGCGCTTGCCTGCGAGGTCGCGCAGCCGCGCCACCGGCAGCGGCGGCAGATGCGGATCGGACAGATGCGCCAACCGAAACGCCGCCATCATTCCGTCCCTGTTGGCCTGTCCGTGATATACAGCCGCGGCATGGTTATTCCCTGATGGTCCGCATTCTATTGGCAAGCGGGCGGCTTCCGCGCAAGGATCAAACGTCGTTGTCGTTCCAGTCGAGGTTTTCGTGACGTTCCTGATGGATTTGCGCAAGCGCTACGAGCCGCAGCTCAGGCGGGTGTTCCATCTCTATTTTCGGCTGGCACGCGGCATGACGCTCGGCGTGCGTGCGGTCGTGCTTAACCACGAGAACAAGGTGTTCCTGGTCAAGCACAGCTATGTCAGCGGCTGGTATCTGCCGGGCGGAGGCGTCGAGGTCGGCGAGACGCTGATGGAAGCGCTGCGGCGTGAGCTCGAGGAGGAGGGGCGCATCGAGCTTGTGGGCGCCCCGGTGCTGCACGGTGTCTTCCTCAACAGCCACGTCTCCCGCCGCGACCATGTCGCGGTCTACGTCATCAGGCAGTACCGCCAGGACCGCCTGCCGGAGCCGAACCATGAGATCGTGGACACCGGTTTCTTCGATCCGGCGGCATTGCCCGCCGACACCACGCCCGGTACCCGCCTGCGGATCGCCGAAGTGCTCGATGGCGGGGCGCCGATCGCCACATGGCGCTAGCGACGGCTTGTGCTAGAAGACCCAACCTTGAAGATGGAACGCCGCGACAGGGGCCGGATGAAACAATTGAAAACCGCCTTCGGCGTCGTGTTGCTGCTGATCCTGATCAGCAACATCTGGACAATCTCGAAATGGAACGAAAGCCGCGGCGTCTACGATGACATCTGCTACCTCCGCCAGGCGCATCTGTTCCAGCGGTTCGGCGCCAGCGGCCTGGACACGAACGTCGTCAGGGATGACGACGGCTACACGCTGCGCAAACTCCAGGAGATCCACTTCCCGGATCCGGGCGATCCCGCGCGCTGGCCGTGCCACACCTTGACGGCGGCGTTGAACAAGGTCGTGCTGCAATATCCGCCGGGCACCGGCTTTGTGCTCGCGCTGTTTCCGTCGGGCTTCCAGGTGACTCCGCTCTATGCCGCCGCGTCGATCGCGATTTTCGCCGTCGCGCTGCTTGCCCTGGCCCGCGCTGCCACGCGTTCCGCTGTCGTGCTCGCCGGCCTGTTCGGTATCGTGGCGCTCTATTTGATGATCAACCCGAGCAAGGCAAGCTATTCCGTGGCGCCGACCATGATCGTCTGCGCGCTGACCGGATTCCTGACCGCGCGGCTGTTTGCGAGTAGCGGCGCACGTCGCATCCTGCTTGCCGCGTCGGTCGGCTTGTTGATCGGCCTTTCCGTCAATTTCCGTCTGCCGAACCTGTTTCTGTCGGCAGGCTATGCGGTGTTCTTCCTTATCGCCTTCCTGCGCGCACGGAACATGAACACCTTTTGGCAAGGTCTTTCGTTCGGCATCGCGTTCCTGATCGGCATGGCACCGACACTGATCGCGAATGCGATCAATGCGGGAAGCCCGTTCTCGACCACCTATGGCGGTGTCGACGCGGTGCCGCCGGCATTGGATGCGTCCGTCCTGCTGCAATATGTGCGAGATGCGCAATTCCCGCTGCTGCTGATTGCGATCGCCTGGGTGGTGGCGCTGTGGCGGTCAGGGGGGCGCGTGGCGACACGACAGATTGTCGCCGTGGTCGCGCTTAACCTCGTCATCAATCTGATCTTCTTCATGAGCCATCCCGTCTTCACGCCCTATTACGTGATCCCGATTGTCATGCTGTCATTGTGGACGTTGTTATTCGCTACCCTGGATCATTGGGCGCCGAAGCTCGCGGATGATTTTGGCGTGCCGCAAAAAGCGAGTGCCTGATGGTGAGCGAGGACGTCATGGCTCGGTCAGCGACGGTGGCGATGGCGGCGTCCGCATTGCGCGTCGCGGTGCTTGTGCCGTGTTTCAACGAGGAAGCGGCGATCGGCACTGTGGTTGCCGATTTCCGCAAGGCGCTGCCGGAGGCGCAGATCTTCGTCTATGACAACAACTCGCGCGACCGCACCGCCGAGATCGCGCGTGCCTCGGGTGCAGAGGTCCGCAGCGAGCGGCGCCAAGGCAAAGGACATGTGGTGCGGCGGATGTTCGCAGACGTCGATGCGGACATCTATGTTCTGGTCGATGGCGATGCGACCTATGACGCGCCGAGCGCCTCGCGCATGATCGAGACGCTGGTGAACGATCATCTCGACATGGTGGTCGGCGTCCGGATCGATCAATCCGCCGCCGCCTACAGAAGAGGCCACCGCACCGGCAACCGGATGTTGACCGGCTTCCTGTCCGCCGTGTTTGGCCACGCATTCCGCGACATCCTGTCCGGCTATCGGGTGTTCTCGCGCCGCTTCGTCAAGTCCTTTCCGGTGCTGTCGGACGGTTTCGAGATCGAGACCGAGCTCAGCGTCCATGCGCTGGAATTGGCATTGCCGGTCGGCGAGATCGAGACGCCCTATTATGCCCGGCCGGAGGGATCGGTCAGCAAGCTGAACACCTGGCGCGACGGGTTTCGGATTCTCGGAACCATCCTGAGGCTTTACCGTTCAGAGAAGCCGCTGCGGTTTTTCACCGGCATCGGCGTGGTCCTCGCGCTGATCTCGATCGTGCTGGCGATCCCGATCGTCATCACGTTCATCGAAGAGGGCATCGTGCCGCGGCTGCCGACGGCGGTGCTGTCGACCGGCCTCATGATCGTGGCGATGCTGTCGGTCTCATCAGGGCTGGTGCTTGACACGGTGACGCGCGGCCGCCGCGAGATGAAACTGCTCGCCTACCTGTCCCAGCCGGCTATTAACAAGAAATGACGCGGGCGATGGACCGCGCCCGATCCAGGTGCTATCCCGCGCATCACCATGAGTGATTT
The DNA here is from genome assembly GCF_055229415.2 of Bradyrhizobium sp. Leo114. Taxonomy (NCBI): domain Bacteria; kingdom Pseudomonadati; phylum Pseudomonadota; class Alphaproteobacteria; order Hyphomicrobiales; family Nitrobacteraceae; genus Bradyrhizobium; species Bradyrhizobium sp. Leo114. The sequence goes on from NZ_JBUYEN020000051.1 coordinate 8,549, forward strand.
GTCGCTGACCATCCTGCCGGAAACGCCGAACGACGCCCAGGCGATCGAACGCCTGCATGAACGCACGTTCGGGCCGGGCCGTTTCGTGCTTAGCGCCTATCGGCTGCGCGAACATGTCGACCATCTGCTCGATCTGTCCTTCACCGCGCGCATCGGCACGCTCCTGGTCGGTTCGGTCAGGCAACTGCCCGTCATGATCGGCGACACGCCGGCGTTGATGCTGGGCCCATTGACCGTGGAGCCGCCTTTTCGTGACCGCGGCGTCGGCCGCGCGCTGCTCGACCGCGCGCTCTCCGATGCCAAGGCCAAAGGGCACCGCCTCGTGATCCTGGTCGGCGACGAGCCTTACTACAGCCGCGTCGGCTTCAAGGTGGTCCCGAAGGGCAGGGCGACCATGCCCGGCCCGGTCGATTACAACCGCCTGCTGGTGGCCGAACTGGTGGAGGGCGCCTTCGCCGACGTTTCCGGTCCGATCGGCCCCGATTGGAGCAAGGCACGGTAGAGGAAGTCACCGTGCTCTCCCTCTTCCGCAGCAAGCGAAAGAGGGAGAAGGAACCGGCTCAGAACTTCAGGTTCGCAAAGGCCCTGACGCCAATGCCGGGCAGCAGCACCTGGTCCTTGGTATAGGAGACGGAGTTGCGGATGTTCTCGTTGAGCAGGTTGTTGCCGACGAGGCCGACCGTCATCTCGCGTGCGCCGATCCAGGACTGGTCGAGCTTGGTGTTGTAGCTGACCTCCGCCTTTAGCAGGTTGTAGCCCGCCGTCGGCGTCTCCGCGATCGGAGCGACGTCGTTCTGTGCAAACGCGTGCAGCAGGTTGACCCGCATGAACCAGTTGGCGTCGCGCCAATAGACGCCGCCGCCGAGGCGCATCGGCGGGATGCGTGGCACGTTGGTGCCGTCGCTGAATGTGGCGCGGACGATGTCGAACTGGTTCTCGATGCCCCAGATGCCGCTATAGAGCGGCCCGATATCGAGCTGGCTCTGGAACTCGCCGCCGCGGAAGGTGGCGTTGCGCTGGGAATAGACCGCCTGGTTCAATTCACCGTCGGGCGCGCCGCAGGAATTGAAGTCCCCGTCACACATCACGCCGGTGAGCCGGCGAAAGATGAAATTGTCGAAATGGGTGTAGTAGGCGGTCGCCTCGAAACGGAACGGCCCGGTCGCCTTGCGCAGGCCAATCTCGACCGATTTCGCGGTCTCGATCGTCAGGTTTGGATTGCCGATATCGAAGGTGGCGGTGGCGTCATGCGGCCCGCGCGAAAACAGTTCGGCGGGTTTGGGCGCGCGCTCGACATATTGCGCGGTGATGCTGCCGACGAGATCGTAGGGCAGGTTCTGGATCAACCCGATGCTGCCGCTTTTCGGCGTAAAGGACGGATTGCGGGCGATGTTGAACTGCGGATTGCCGTCGGGCAGGAAGTCGGGTGGGAAATTCGGCGTCGAGCCGTGCAACTCGACATGCTCGATACGGCCGGCGATCTGCGCTTTGGTCGTCTCGGAGAATTTGAACTCGTTGAAGACGTAGCCGGCGATACGGTTGTTGTTGTTCGGATTCCACAGGCCGTTGAATAGCGAACCGGGATCGTCCGGGCTCGGAGCGGTCAATTCCTGGTGGCCGCCCTGCAGGCCGAACGCGGTGGTCACCTCGGCAAAGCGCGCGTTGAACGGCATCAACTGAACCTCGACGCGGGCCTCCTGCTCCTTGTTGGTGAAGGTCTGGCGTACGCCGTCGCTGAAGGGATTGGCTGGATCCGCCAGCCCAAGCTCGTTGTGTCTGTAGTCGGTCGCGCCGGCCCAGAGACGGATTGCGTCGATGGCCGCGGCATCCGGCCGGTATTCGCCTTTCATGGTGATCTTGGTCTGATGTGCGTCGATCCGGGTCTGATGGTCGGCGCCGTCGATACCAGGGATGTGATAAAGTGTATCGTTTTGGGTGATTGCGGCGCCGATGAAGCCGCCATTGAAGATATACGAGCCGCCGATCGAGGCACCATCCGCCTGCATGGCCGAGTTCGGCTGGCGGTAGTTCACCGGTCTTGAGTGGTCGAACAAGTAGGGATAGCTCGGGATGTCGTAATCGCCGGCCTTGCGACCAAAGGCGTCGGCGTGAAAAGCGAAATTGCCTGCGCCGGTATCGAGCAGGATGCCGCCGTCGACGCCACGGTCGGCGGAGTTCACCGCTGTTCGCGTCTCGACGTTCACGCAAGGTGACGAAGGCGCGCCGGCCAGCGGCGCTTTCGCCGGCAGGCCGTAGGTTTGGAACGGCGGGGCCGCGCATGAGGGAAGGGCGTCCGGAATGCGGTTGTTGGTCGCGCTGACGATGCCTCCGATCGAAGTCGAGCCGTAACGCATCGCCGCCGGACCACGAATGACCTCGACCTGGTTGGTGGCGAGCGGATCAACCGGCACGTAATGATCCTCACCGAGATCCGAGGCGCCGCCGGCGTTATTGCCGTTCTCGATGATCCCAACGCGATTGACGTCGAGACCTCGGATAATCGGCCGGCTCGAAGCGCCCGGCGCAAAGGTTGAGCCGGTGATGCCCGGTTTGGAAAACAGGAGGTCACCGAGCTGTGCGGTGCCCTCGCGGCGAATTTCCTCGTTCGGCACCACGGTGACCGTTGCGAACTGATCGGTCACGACCTGCAGCACCCCTTGCTGTGGCGCTGGCGGCGCGGCCGGCGCGGGCTGCGGTTGTTGGGCTACGCGCTCGCGATTGCGGCCGGGCGTGCTGCGCGCGGCGCGAACGGGGGCGCGCGCCGGAGCAACGGCCCGGTGGCGCCGCACGATCGGACTTGGTGCCGTCACGTTGATGTCAGGCAGTTGCGTTGCCGGCGCCGCTGCGGGTGCATCCTGAGCGATCGCGCCGCTGCCGAGCGCACATAGTACCAGCCAGCTCGCTCCACCGATGTGGAAGGCTCGTTTTTTCTTGAATCCCATTTTCCTGATCCTGATGTCGTCGGCCGAGCCGACGGACCCGATTGCGATGTGCTTCGCATCTCGCTTGAGCAGCGGGCGTGCGAAGGCGGTTCGGTCAATCGATCAGGAGAGGGGTGGCGCGCGCGACTGGAACGCTCGATGGGCGGTGCCGAGATAGGCGAAGCCGGCTTCGGTGGTGAGCTGGAGAAGTTCGATCGCCTGCGGCAGCAACAGCACCGGAGACGTTGCGAACAGCATACCGTGCGCCATCGTGATGACGGCGCAGATGGCGCAGCCGTCGGCGGGCTGCTGATGGTTATCCTGGTGCGGAGATTGTTGCTGGGGCGCGGACAGGCTCGCCGCGTCCGTGACCACGAGGTCCGCAGCACGAAGGAAGTCGGTCTGCGATGTCGCGGTCTGGAGAGCGGGAGCGGCCTGCGCCGGATGGAAGTGGCCGAACGACAGCACAAACTGGACGGCGAGCGCGAACAGCGCCAGCCGCGCGCCAAGTTTGACGTGTTTTCGAATCCACTTCACGAATCTATGCCCACCCCCGGGGGACGGCCTACCCTGACCGGCCCGATGTTACATTATAACATCGGAAGGAGATGGCGGTGTCAACCGCGGCTCGGGCGAGCGTCGCGCGATCAGTTGAGGCTGTGTGATTGTTGCAACGGCGCGGACGATAGACCCTCATGGCGAGGAGGCGCATAGCGCCGTCTCGAACATGAGGCCCTGATCTCACTCGGAGCCCATCCCTCGAGACGCCGCTTCGCGGCTCCTCGGGATGAGGGGAGACCGTGGCCGATTTCGCCTACCGCCCCTCGCGGAGCCACGTCGCGGCGAAGGCGCCGAGCAGCAGCAACAGGCCAATCAGCCCTGCGAACATCGGCAGCACGCCGACGCCCTTGACGACGCTGGCGTCGCGCATCCTGACGCCCATCCAGCCCTCGCCGCGGAACACGCTCGACGCACGGACCGGCACGATGCGGGGCATGTCGAGGCTGCTGCCGTCGACCACGCGGCGGGCGTCGCCGCCTGTTGCCTGCGCCAGCGGCTTCAGCATCTCGGTCGTGGAGGTCACTTCCGAGAATTCCTTCGGGTTGGTCGGACCGACATTGACCAGCGCCTTCAGCGTGCCGTCGGTCGCCTGCCACAGGCCGAGCTCGTTGGCGGGCAGCGTCGCCTTCCATTCGCCCGGCTCGCCCTGGGTCAGCGTCATCTCGCGCGTGGCGCCGCTTGGCGAGGTCACGGTGACCGGCGGGACGCTGTCGCCCATGGTCTGGCGCACCACGGAGAGATCGCGGCCCTGGAGCTGCAGCCGCAACGCTTCCTCGTCCAGATCGGGCTGCTTCATCAGCCAGTGCGACATCCGCCTGAGCAGGTCGAGATGCGGACCGCCGCCCTCATAGCCGCGCGCCCACAGCCAGATGTGGTCGGAGAGCAGTAGCGCGACGCGGCCCTCGCCGAAGCGCGACAGCAGCAGCAGAGGCTTGCCGTCGGCGCCGGTCATCACGGGCTGACCGATGGCGTTGCGCGTGTCGACGGTACGGAAGAAGCGGCTCCAATGCGGCGGCTCGCTGTTCGAGCCTTCCAGCCCGCGCGTCACCGGGTGGCGCTTTCCGGCGTCGGAGAGATGTGCATAGAACGGCTTCTCGGTGACGCCGACGGGTTCGGCCGGGAGTACCGAGTCGAGCGGCGTACGCCAGATGCTGGTGGTGGATGCATAGTCCGGACCGGCGGAGACCAGCACCGCGCCCCCCGCGCGGACGTAGCGCGCGATATTGTCGAAATAGGCGATCGGCAGCACGCCCTGGCGGGCATAGCGGTCGAAGATGATGAGCTGGAACTCGTTGATCTTCTGCTGGAACAGCTCGCGGGTCGGAAACGCGATCAGCGACAATTCATTGATCGGCGTGCCGTCCTGCTTTTCCGGCGGACGCAAAATGGTGAAATGCACGAGGTCGACGCTGGCGTCGGACTTCAGCAGGTTACGCCAGGTGCGCTCGCCGGAATGCGGCTCACCCGAGACGAGCAGCACACGCAGCTTGTCGCGCACGCCGTCAATCGCAACCACCGCGCGGTTGTTGACCAGCGTCAGTTCATTGTCGAGCGGAGATGCCTCGATCTCGACGATATTGGGTCCGGCATGCTTGATATCGATGTCGACATTGGCGGTCTGGCCGCTCTGCAGCGTACGCTCGTTGATCACCTCGCCGTCGCGGCGCACGGTGATCCTGGCGCTCTGGCCGGTCACGCCCTGGTCGTCGAGCCGGTAGGTGATGGTCTGGGTCTGGCCGACGATGCCGAAGCGCGGCGCGGCCGAAATTGCAATCCGTCGATCACGCTCGTCCTTGCGTCCGGTGATCAACGCGTGCACCGGCGCCTGGAAGCCGAGGCCGGCGGCATTGGCCGGGATGTCGTGCACACGGCCGTCGGTGATCAGGAAGGCACCGGCGACACGGTCGACCGGAACGTCCGACAATGCGGAGGACAATGCGCCGAACAGCTTGGTGCCGTCGGTCTCGCCGTCGGCCTGGCCGGCGTCGACGACGCGCACTTCCAGGCCCTTGATCTTCTTCAGGCTGTCGACCAAGGCCTCCTGCGCCTTCGCGGTCTCCTGGTTGCGCGTGCCGAAATTCTGGCTCGGGCTCTTGTCGATCACGACGGCGGCGACCGAGGATAAGGGTTCACGGTCCTCGCGGGTGAAGGAGGGGTTGGCAAGCGCGAGCAAAATGAGCGCCAGCGCCGCGACGCGTATCCATGCGCCGCGCGTGCGCGACAGCAGGAGCAGTGCCGCCATGACGACGATCGCCGCAAGCCCGATCCACAGCACGAGCGAGGGCACCAGCGGCGTGAAGGCAATGCCGTAATTCATAATGCGAACCTATCCGCATCGTCATGCCCGGGCTTGTCCCGGGCATCCACGTTCTTCGTGCCGAGTGGCGAGGCGTGGATGGCCGGGACAAGCCCGGCCATGACGGCGTGTGCGTGGTGAATGTCCCAGCGTATCATGCGCATCATTGTCCCAGCCGCTCGATCAGGGCCGGCGCGTGCACCTGGTCGGCCTTGTAGTTGCCGGTCAGCGTATACATCACGATGTTGACGCCGGCGCGGAAGGCGAATTCGCGCTGGCGCGGCTCGCCGGGGGTGAGCGGCAACATCGCCTGGCCGTCGGGCCGGATCGCCCAGGCGCCGGCGAGATCGTTGGAGGTGATGATGATCGGCGAGACGCCGTCGCCGCCGCGGGCGGGACGCTGTGCGGCCTCGTCATCGTCTTCGCGCGGCAATGTCTCGACCCAGGTCTGGCCCGAAGTGAAGCGGCCGGGGAAGTCGCGCAACAGGTAGAACGTCTTGGTCAGCACGTGCTCACGCGGCACCGGCTCGAGCTCGGGCACGTCGAGCGAGGACAGGATCTCGCGCAGCGCCTGCATGCCCGGCGTCTGCGAGCCGCCATTGTCGCCGGGCGGCACCTCGACGGCGTCGCGGGTGTCGAACAGCACGGTGCCGCCCTGCTTCATATAGGCGTCGATCTTGTTGATCGCGTCCTGCGGAGGCTTTGGCGCGCCGGGCGCGATCGGCCAGTAGATCAGCGGGAAGAAGGCGAGTTCGTCGCGCGCGGGGTCGACGCCGACGGGATCGCCGGCTTCCAGCGCGGTGCGTTGCGCCAGGAACAGTGTCAGCCCGGACATGCCGGCTTTCACGATGGAGTCGACGTCGGCATTGCCGGTGACGACATAAGCGAGCCGCGTCTGCGAAACCGCCTTCATGGCGAAGTCGTCGCTGTTCTCGGCGCGCGTGGCGGACGGCGCCATCGATGCCAGCAGGAAGGCGAGCGCCAGCGCCGCAGGTGCCGCGCGCCGCCGCCACAGCGCGGCAAGGCCGGCGCCGAGCATGGCCACCACGATGGCATCGAGCAGGAACAGGCCGAGCGCCGATGACAGCAGGATGCCGCGGAGGTCGCGTGGCTCGGCATTGGTGTAGCTCGCCCGCCGTGCACGCAGGGCAGACGTGTCGAGCGGGGCGATGCGGTCGGCGGTCGCCAGCGTGTTGACGGCGATCGGGGCGTCAGCCGGGCCGTAGAGGCCGGGCGGGTGATCCGGTGTCGCGCGGTCGCGATAGTCGGCCAGCATTGGTTTGGCGGTCGACGGCGGCGGACCGAACGCGCCAAAGCCATCCAGCGTGCGGAGCGGCGCCACGGTCTCGGCCTTGGCTTCGCCGGCCACTCCAGCACCAGGCGTCGAGGTGTAGCCGGACATGTCGACCAGCCGCCGCAGCATCTCGACGAAAGTGCCGGACATCGGCAGGTCCGACCAGCGCGAGTCCGCGCCGACGTGGAACAGGCTGACCACGCCCTTGCCGCGATGCTCGCCGGTGACGAGCGGCGTGCCGTCTTCCAGCGACGCCCAGCTCTTGGTGGCGAGCACGGCATCCGGCTCGGCCAGCACCTGCCGGCTCACGGTAACGTCCTTCGGCACTGGAAGACCGGCGAACGGGCCCTCGGCCGTGAACGACGCTAGATGCTGTGGCTTCTCCCAGGTCAGGCTGCCGCCGAGGACGCGGCCACCGCGGCGCAGCTTCACCGGCACTAGATCGTCATCGGCTTGCGCCAGCCGTGGGCCGGCGAAACGCACCAGCACGCCGCCCTGGTCGATCCAGGCATTCAGCCGCTCGCGGATATCCGGCGACAGCGTGCCGACATCGGCCATCACGATCATCGGCAGCCGCTGGTCGAGGAATTGGGCGATCGCCTGCTGAGGCGCGCCGCGGTCGCCAAGACGCACATCGGCGAATGGCGACAATGCGCGGGAAAGGTAGAAGGTCGAGGCGAGCAGCGGCTGCGCGGTGTCGTTGGTCGCGCCGGAGACGACGCCGACCGCACGGCGCCGCCACCTCTTGTCGAGGAGCTGCACCGCGCCGGCGGAGCGCTCGCCTGATATCTCCAGCCGGGCGATGTCGTTGCGCAGTTCGACCGGGAGATCGAACGATGCCTCGGTCTCGCGATCCTGCGGCGCGAAGGCGTAGCGCGCCTCGCCGATCGGCGAGCCCTTGGCATCCAGCGCGCGAACCGTCCCGGAAGTGATGCCGGTCTCGGTGCGCAGGACCTTCACGGTCATCTTGGCCGCGGCGTTCTCGGCGGCAACGAGCGCCTGCGCGGACGGCGCACCGCCCTCGTAGATCGTCAGCGTGCGGTTTTCGACCAGCTTGCCGAGCCCTTCGGTGAATTCTGTGCCGCGCCCGGTGTCGACGCCGTCGGACAGCCAGGCGATCTCGGCATCGCCGGTGGCTTTCAGGAACCGATCGATCACCGGCAGCGTGTCGACGCGGTCGATCGAATAGGGCTTCGGCGCGAGCTGCCGTAGCGCGACGCGCGCGGTGCCGGCCGGCATCAGCGTGATGTCGCGCGCGGGCTCCGACAGCGGCACCAGCGCTATGCCGCGGCGGTCATTGTCCGCACTGGCGATCAGTTCGTCGGCGGCCCTGATCCGGGCGTCCCAGCTCGAGGCCGAGCTCCAGCCGTCGTCGAGCAGGATCACGAGCGGCGCCTTGGAGGATGCAAGCCCGGTCTGCGGATTCCAGATCGGCCCGGCCGCGGCGAAGATGACGAGCGCGGCGGCGAGGAGGCGCAGCAGCGTCAGCCACCATGGCGTGCGCGAGGGCGTTTCTTCCCTGGGCTGGATGTCGAACAGCAATCTGGTCGGCGGAAATTCGATACGCCGCGGCCGTGGCGGCATCACGCGGAGCAGCCACCAAAGGGCCGGCAGGCTCAGAAGGCCGAGCAGCAGCATCGGTTCGGCAAAGGACAGCGGCAGGCCTGCGATCATGCGCCGAGCCCCACTTTGACGGTGGACCGTACGCTGGCCTTGCTCACCGTCATGCCGTTATGCAGGAACAATAGCAGCTCCGCCGCGGAACGGCTGGTGGTATGGGTCGAGAACAACCAGTCGAGCCGGTTGGTCTCGGCGCGGATCTCGTCACGATGCAGCGCGACGCGCGCGACATAGTCGCTGGCCCAGCTCTCGGCGCGGCCCGCGGTAATCGCAGTGCCCGCTTCGGGTTCGACGAATTCAACGCGGCCGGAATAGGGGAAGGTTTCCTCGGCGGGATCGACGACCTGGATCACCGTGCCGTGCGCGCCCGAGGCCGACAGCCCGGCGAGCGTGGTTCGGATTTCCGAAATGGGTGACCAGAAGTCCGACAGCACCACGATCTCGGAAAGCGCCGACGGCACAAAGGACGGCGGCAGGCTGGCCCGGGTCGCATCGTCATGCAGCATCGCCTGCGCCATCTTGTCGATGACCGTGCGGCTCGCGGTCGGGTTCATCAGGCCGGGAATGCCGACGCGTTCGCCGCCGGCGACCAATAACTCGGCCAGCGCAAAGGCGACGATCAGGCCGCGCTCGAGCTTGGAATCGCGCGCCTGCTTGGACGCGAACGCCATCGACGGCGAGCGGTCGGGCCAGATCCAGACAGTGTGCGCCGCCTCCCACTCCTGCTCGCGGACGTAAAGATGATCGTCGCGCGCCGAGCGCCGCCAGTCGACATTCTGCGACGGCTCGCCGGAGACGAAGCGGCGATATTGCCAGAAGCTCTCGCCGGCGCCTGCGCGGCGGCGGCCGTGCAAGCCATGGATGACGTTGTTGGCAATGCGGCGGGCCTCGAGCACCAGGCGCGGCAGCGACGCGGCGAGCGATCGGCTTTCGCCATCGGCACGTCGGACTGCGAGGATCTCCTCGTCCAGGCGCTTGTTCTCCGCGGCCATCAAGCGATCCGCGTCTTCAATTGCTTGATCACGTCAGGAATGGTGCGGCCTTCGGCGCGCGCAGTGAACGTCAGCGCCATGCGGTGCTTGAGCACGGGTTCGGCGAGATCGAGCACGTCGTCGATCGAGGGCGCGAGCCGCCCGTCGAGCAGGGCGCGGGCGCGGACGGCGAGCATCAAGGCCTGGCTGGCGCGCGGGCCCGGTCCCCAGGCGATCAGCTTCTCGCCTTCCGGGTTGGGCCGCGCGGCGCGCACCAGCGACAGGATGGCGTCGACGACGGAATCGCCGACCGGCAGCCTTCGCACCAGTCGTTGCGCGCTGAGCAGCAGTTCCGCGTTCATCGCAGCCTTCGCCAGCGTTTCTTCCGCGCCGGTGGTTTCGAACAGGATGCGACGTTCGGCCTCACGGTCGGGGTAGTCGACATCGATCTCCATCAGGAAACGGTCGAGTTGCGCTTCGGGCAGCGGATAGGTGCCTTCCTGTTCCAGCGGGTTCTGCGTCGCCAGCACATGGAATGGCTTGGGAAGGTCATGGCGGGCGCCTGCAACCGTGATGTGCTGCTCCTGCATGGCTTGCAGCAGCGCCGATTGGGTGCGCGGGCTGGCGCGGTTGATCTCATCCGCCATCAGAAGCTGCGCGAATACCGGACCTGCGATAAAGCGGAACGAGCGCTTGCCCGTGTTGCTCTCGTCCAGCACCTCCGCGCCGAGGATATCCGACGGCATCAGGTCCGGGGTGAACTGGATGCGCTTCGTGTCGAGGCCGAGCGTGATGCCGAGCGTCTCCACGAGCTTGGTCTTGGCAAGGCCGGGAACCCCGATCAGCAGCGCATGCCCGCCGGAAAGGATCGTCACCAAGGTATTCTCGATCACCCGGTCCTGGCCGAAAATAACCGTGGAAATCGCCTCTTTCGCCGTACGGATCTGGCCGGCAACCTGCTCGGCCGAGCGGACGATCACGTCTTCCAGTTTTTCGACACTGTCTGCACCAGCCATTCCGTGCTCCTATCGACGGCGCAACCTTCACATCGTCACGCCATGGGCCCCAAGCTAAGCATAAGCGAAGGCCATGTATTCGTTGAATTAAACTATCCCCACCTTAGCGGCTTTTCAGGGTATGAACGCCATCACGATGTGGCGAGAACGGCATACCTACGCACATCTGAAAGATGTACGTAAGAAACCTGCACCAATCGTGCCAGATTGAAGCTCTCAACCTTAAGGCAAACCATGGCGAACGAAGGGCAAACAAGCCGTCAGGGCCTCGAAGGATTGACCGCCGCGGCCACTAATGCCGCGAAAACAAATCCGGCCGGCGGCAAGGGCCTTCCACCCGTGGATTTATGGAATCCGCCGTTCTGCGGCGATATCGATATACGAATCGGCGGCGACGGCACATGGTACTATATGGGAACACCGATTGGCCGGCCGGCGCTGGTGCGGCTGTTCTCCACCATCCTGAAACGCGAAGACGGCAAGCATTTCCTGGTGACGCCGGTGGAGAAGGTCGGCATCCGCGTCGACGATGCGCCCTTCCTTGCGGTCGAGATGCAAAAGGATGGGGACGCGCGCGGGCGGCTGCTCAGGTTCCGCACCAATGTCGACGACTGGGTCGATTGCGACGCCGCGCACGGCCTTCGTTTCGAGCCGGGCAATGACGGCGGGCTCATGCCCTATCTGCATGTCCGCGCCGATCTCTGGGCCAAGGTCACCCGTCCGCTCTACTACGATCTGGTTGACATGGGGGAAGAGCGGATGGTCGATGGTCATCCGATGTTCGGAATCGAGTCCGGCGGCGCATTCTTCGCGATGGCGGATGCGAAAGAGGTGAGGGACGCGCTTTGAACGAGCCGATGCTGAAGACGGAGCCGGCGACGATCAGCTCGGCGGAGTTTTTCGCGCGCAGCCATGCGCGGCTGAATTTCGACGTCCCGCCCGGCCTGATCGATCCGAACATCATTCCGAGGACCGGCGACTCCGGCAATGACCGCATGCTCGAGATCGTCGCGCACGAACAGCCGGTGCGGCCCGCCGCGGTGCTGATCCCGGTGGTCGATCGCGATGAGCCGACGGTGCTGCTGACGCAGCGCTCGGAGCATTTGAGCAGCCATGCCGGCCAGATCTCATTCCCCGGCGGCAAGATCGACGCGACGGATGCCTCTCCGCTCGATGCCGCGCTGCGCGAGGCCAATGAGGAAGTCGGGCTCACGCGCGACTTCATCGAGCCGCTCGGCTATCTCGATCTCTACGGCACGGCATTTGGTTTTCGTATCCTGCCGACGGTGGCGCGGGTGAAGCCCGGCTTCAGGCTCAAGATCAACGAGGGTGAAGTCGTCGACGCGTTCGAGGTCCCGCTTTCGTTCCTGATGAACCCGGCGAACCATCAGCGCCACAGCAAGGAATTCCGCGGCATCGAGCGCTCCTATTATGCGATGCCCTTTGCCGAACGTTACATCTGGGGCGCGACCGCCGGGATCCTGCGCGTATTGTACGAACGGATCTACCTGCCATGATCCGTCCGGTATTGACCGAGATCGGAATCTTCCTCATCCCTTTCGCAGTCTATGCCGTGTTCCTCATTGCAACGCGCTCCGGCGTCTTGGCGAAATCTTCCTGGCCTTTGCCTTTGATTGCGAAGCTGGTGCTGGGTGCGCTGCTGCTGGTCGTGGTCAGTTTCGTGCTGCTCGCCCATTTCTCCGGCGCGCCGCCGAATTCGACCTATGTCCCCGCTCATATCGAGAATGGCAAGCTCGTGCCCGGAGTTGAGAAATGACGCATGCACGCGCGCTGGAGCAGGCGCCTTGGCTGAGATCGGGACCCACGGCACGCGTGCTCGCGTTGCTTAACGCAGACGGTGAGGAAGCGCGTGTGGTCGGCGGCGCGGTGCGCAACGCGCTGCTGCACAGGCCGATCGGCGACATCGATCTCGCGACCACGGCAGTCCCTGAGGAGGTGATGCGCCGCGCCAAGGCCGTAGGAATCAAGAGCGTGCCGACCGGCATCGAGCATGGCACGGTGACGCTGGTCGTCGACAAGCATCCGTTCGAGGTCACGACCCTGCGCGAGGATACCGAAACCTATGGCCGCAAGGCCAAGGTCGCATTCGGCCGCGACTGGGCGCGCGATGCCGAGCGGCGCGACTTCACCATCAACGGCCTTTCGGTCGATGCAGCCGGCGTGGTGCACGACCATGTCGGCGGGCTCGACGATATCGCCGCTCGCCGCGTGCGCTTCATCGGCGATCCCGCTCAGCGCATCGCCGAGGACTACTTGCGCATCCTGCGCTTCTTTCGCATGCATGCGGCCTACGGCGCCGGCGATCCCGATCGCGCCGGCTATCTTGCCTGCATCGCCGGCCGTGCCGGCCTGGCGCAGCTTTCGGCGGAGCGCGTGCGCATGGAAGTGCTCAAGCTCGTGGTCGCCGACGGCGCGGTGACCGCGGTCACCGCGATGGCCGATGGCGGCCTGCTGCAGATGATCCTGGGCAGCGTCGGCTATACCGGGCCGTTCGCAGTCATGATCGCGGCCGAGCGCGAGCTCGGGCTCGAGGCGAGCGCGGTGCGCCGGCTCGGTGCGCTGGCGCTTGCCATCACCGAGGACGCAAGGCGCGTTGCCTCCAAGCTGCGGCTCACCAATGCCGAGGCGAAGGCGCTGGAAGCGATGGCGGATCGTTGGTGGCAGCTCGCCGGCATCGACGAGGCGGCGGCACGCCGCTGGCTCTACCGTCTCGGTGAGGCGGCCTATCTCGACCGGATGATGCTGGCCTGGGCGCGGATGAGCGATGGCCACGACATTGCTCGTTGGCGCGAACTGGCGCGCCTGCCGCAGCGCTGGCAGGCGCCGAAATTTCCGCTGAAGGCGGCCGATTTCATCGCGCGCGGGATTGCCGAGGGACCGGCGCTCGGCCATGTGCTGGCTGAGGCCGAGCAGGCGTGGCTGGCCGCGGAATTTCCGCTCGACCACGCGGCGCTCGCGGCGATCGCCGACGAGACGGTCGCCCGTTTCACCCACGACCACCGATTGTGATGCCGCCGCGATCACGGGCGGTATCGTGATGATCTCATTGGTGCTGAAGTAATGCCGTAGCCCGGGTGGAGCGCAGCGTAACCCGGGGACGGTCTTCAGCATCGATGGAGCTGTCCCGGGTTGCGCTACACTCCACCCGGGCTACGAAGCTCCTTACTGCGACTGAGCGCCAAGCTCCGACGGCAGTAGCTTAAGCGACCTTGCCCTTGCGGTGATCGTCTTCGTCCTCATCGTCGTCTTCTTCCTCGTCGTCGTCTTCTTCGTCTTCCTCGTCGTCGTCCTCTTCCTCGTCATCGGGATTGGCAGCTTCGAGGACGGCAACGGGAAGCGTTTCCCGAAACAGATCGCCGTCGATACCCATCCAAACACACTCGACAGAGTCCTCGTTCACTTCCGCCACCGTAATCGGGTGCCCGCCCGATTTCAGCATCACCACATCGCCTGGTTTCAGTTCCATGGTCCACCCATCCTTCGCGTTGATCGACGCGCCGGCACGTTACAGAGCTGTCATGACAGTCCGATCACGAAGGAACGTCCCCACAGGATTTTGACGGGGATTGATCTGCGCGGCGAAGCGCGGGCGCCGTTACCGGTCTGCGCCGGGAAGCAGTTCCGTCAGGGAGCGGATGATGCGATTCGGCCTGACGGTCGATCCCGTGGGAAGACCATCCCCGTGCACGTCGATCCAGATCGCGTAAATGCCGAGCCGTTGCGGTGCGACGACCTCCCATTCCAGATTGTCGCCGATCATCCAGGTGTCCGCTGCGCTGACGCCGAGCGCATCCATGGCGTGCAGATAAGCGCGCTCTTCCGGCTTGCCGAAGCCGTGCTCGCCTTCGATCTGGATGTGATCGAAGCGGTGCGTCAGTGCGAAGCGCTCGATCTTGGCGCGTTGCATCAGCGCGGCGCCGTTGGTGACAAGCGCGAGCTTGATGCCGAGCGACCGCAGCCCGTCTATGGCGTCGTGCGCGCCGGGAAAGACAAAGATGCTTTCCTCGCGAAACGTCGTGAAGCGGTCGGCGATCCGGACGGCGAGGTCGTCTGAAAGGGGCGGGTGGCCGCTTGCGCGAAGCGTGGCGAAGCCGCCCCTGACCGTTTCGCGGCGCGCTTCCTCAAGTTTCAGGCGCCAGATCGGCTCCGCCGTGGACCAGAATTTCCGGGCGAAAGCGAGGATCGCGGCGGCAACGATCGGCGGATCCAGTGGCGCCAACTCATCGGCGAATTCGGCCGCGATCGTGTTCCAGGCGATCTCGGGCCGGGCATAGGCCGACAGGATGGTGTCGTCCATGTCGATCAGCATGGCGCGGGGGAGTTTGGTCACGATGGCGATCTCACGGCCATTTCGCATGCGGCGGCATCGACGACAGGATCGAGTCGACATTGCCGCCGGTCTTCAGGCCGAAAATCGTGCCGCGGTCGTAGAGCAGATTGAACTCGACATAGCGGCCGCGCCGGACCAGTTGCTCCTCGCGATCGTCGGCGGTCCATGCCGTCGCAAAATTGCTCCTGACCAGTTCGGGATAGATCTTCAGGAACGCGCGACCGACATCCTGGGTGAAGGCGAGGTCGGCGTCCCAGTCGCCGCTATCGTGCCAATCGTAGAAGATGCCGCCGATGCCGCGCGCCTCCTTGCGGTGCGGCAGGTAGAAATAGTCGTCGCACCATTTCTTGTATTTTTCATACGGCGCGATCCGCGCATGCGCATCGCAGGCCGACTGCATCGCGGCATGGAAGGCGAGCGCATCCGGATCGTCCTGCGTGCGCCGCCGGTCCAGCACCGGCGTGAGGTCGGCGCCGCCGCCGAACCACGCCTTGGTGGTGACGACGAAGCGGGTGTTCATATGCACCGCCGGCACGTTCGGATTGTGCAGATGCGCGATCAGCGAGATGCCCGAGGCCCAGAAGCGCGGATCATCCGCCGCGCCCGGGATCTGGGCGCGGAATTCGGGAGCGAACTCGCCATGCACGGTCGAACAGTGCACGCCGACCTTCTCGAACAAGCGCCCACGCATCATCGCCATCACACCGCCGCCGCCGGGCTTGCCGGTGTGGTCGGTGCGTTCCCACGGCGTGCGCACGAAGCGCCCGGCTTCGCCTGGATAGAGCCAAGCAGGCGCGTCATCCTCCAGCCGCTCAAAGGCCGCGCAGATATCGTCGCGCAGTATTTCAAACCAGGTTTTCGCGCGCGCCTTGCGCTGTTCGATGGCGGATTTGTCCATGCTCAAGCTTCCGGTCCGAAATAGGTGCAGCTCTCGTTGCAACTGTCGCGATGCACGCTGACGCGGGTGACCTTGCCCGCATGCTGCACCCGTTCGAAGATGAATCGCGACAGGTTTTCAAGGGTAGGCAGTCCAAGCGCCTCTATCTTGTTGAGGAACTTGTGGTCGAGCGTCGTCTGCACCTCGGCGATGCGGCGTTCGAGGAGGCCGAGGTCAAGCACCATGCCGGTCGCTGGGTCCGGTGTCCCGCGCACGGTCACTTCCGCACGAAACGAATGGCCATGAATCTCCTGGCTGCTCGCGCCAAGGGTCGTTCCGGTGAGCGCGTGCGCCGCCTCGAAGCGGAACGATTTCGTCAATTCCCACATCCTGAAAGTCCAACTCCTATCTGATGCCCAGCGTCTTGTGCGTCTGCACGCTCAGCCGCCATTGCGGGTGTTGCAAGCAATACTCGACCGCGCGCGCGGTGTTTTGAAGCGCATCAGGCCCATCCATCGGCTGTAGCGAGAAGCGTTCGAAATCGAGATCGACAAAGCGCTCCGGCGCGGCATCCTGCTGCGGATAGACCAGCTTCAACTCATTCCCCTTCCGCACCGCGAGTTCCGCGCCCGCCTTCGGGCTGACGCAGACCCAGTCCAGCCCGTCCGGCGGTGTGATTGTGCCATTGGTCTCGACGCCGATGGCAAAGCCGTGCGCATGCAGCGCGTCGATCAGCTCGGCGTCGACCTGCAGCAGCGGCTCGCCACCGGTCAGCACGACATAGCG
This sequence comes from Bradyrhizobium sp. Leo114, assembly GCF_055229415.2. Lineage (NCBI taxonomy): Bacteria > Pseudomonadati > Pseudomonadota > Alphaproteobacteria > Hyphomicrobiales > Nitrobacteraceae > Bradyrhizobium > Bradyrhizobium sp. Leo114. Next base: position 25,242 of record NZ_JBUYEN020000051.1, read on the forward strand.
GCCGACATTATCGCCCGTCCATTGCGCGGCGATGATGTCGGCAAGTGCTGCGGCACTCGCATAGCGGCCGCCGAGCGTGCCGTCGGTGCCGACAAAATCGGTGTCGCAGAATTGGCAGGTTGCGCTGGCGCGGTCCTGCTCGCGGCCGCTCCAGAGGTTGCAGCCGGCAAAGCGGCAGAACACCGACGCACGGCCGGCATGCGCGCCTTCGCCCTGCAGGGTCAGAAAAATCTCCTTGACCGCGTAGCTCACGGAATCTCCTTCAACGGCAGGCTGCGGGTCTGCCGCAAGGCCTCGCCGATCGCCATCGCCGCTGACATCGCGACATTGAGCGAGCGCATGGGCGGCTTGATCGGGATCACCAGCCGCGCATCGGCCGCCGCCACCACCGCGTCGGTGACCCCAGCGGATTCGCGCCCGAAGAGCAGTATATCGGAAGCGGCATAGCGAAAATCGAGGTAGGAACCGGCGACCTTGGTCGTGAACAGGATCAGCCGATAGCCGGCCTCGCGGCGCCATTCCTCGAATTTCGTCCAGGAATCATGGCGCATCAAACGGACGTGGTCGAGATAGTCCATTCCCGCCCGGCGGAAATGCCGATCTGAGATCGGGAAGCCTGCCGGCTCGATGATATGGGCCGCCACATCCAGGCAGGCGCACAGCCGCAGGATGGTGCCGGTGTTCTGTGGGATATCGGGCTGGAAGAGCGCGATCTGCATGGCCGTGGCGCTGGGTTAGGTACCGACGAAATGTCTCAAGAAAACAACGTTCGTCGCTCATTTAGTGCATTGCACGCCTGCGAGCCGATAGCGGGCTTGCGCTCGTCCGGCAAGGGTGCCAATAGAACGATTCTGGACTGCTATTCCGCCAGTAGGGAGGAGGGATAGTGGTTTTCTGCCGCCGCGGGGGGCCGCGGGCGCCGGCAGACCTCCCGGTTGCAATGGGCGCCACCGGGGCGGTTCCACCGGCTGCAGACAAGGAAAGGGCTTGGAATCGTGACGACAGCGTCTTCGGCGGACCATCCGACACGCCGTGATTTCCTTTATGTTGCAACGGGTGCTGCTGCGGCGGTGGGTGTAGCGGCGACGGTTTGGCCGCTCATCGACCAGATGAATCCGGACGCGGCGACCATCGCCGCCGGTGCGCCGATCGAGGTCGATCTGACGCCGATCGCCGAGGGGCAGGACATCAAGGTGTTCTGGCGCGGCAAGCCGATCTATATCAGCCACCGCACCAAGAAGCAGATCGACGAGGCGCGCAGCGTTCCGCTCTCGAGCCTGCCCGACCCGCAGACCGATGAGGCCCGCGTCAAGTCCGGCCATGACCAATGGCTGGTCGTGATCGGCATCTGCACCCATCTCGGCTGTATCCCGATCGCCCATGAGGGCAATTACGACGGATTTTTCTGCCCCTGCCATGGCTCGCAATACGACACCTCCGGTCGTATCCGCCAGGGGCCTGCGCCCGCCAATCTGGCGGTGCCGCCGTATCAGTTCGTTTCCGACACCAAAATCCAGATCGGCTAAGTCTCGGCCCAGCCCGAGGCTTCGACCGATCGCGTCGTCTTTACTTCTCAGGATCGCATCAATGAGCGGACCATCCGATTTTCAGCCGACCAATCCCGCCTTGAGGTGGATCGAGCGGCGACTGCCGATCTTCGGCCTCATGCACTCCTCCTTCGTGGCCTATCCTACGCCGCGCAACCTCAACTATTGGTGGACCTTCGGCGCCATTCTCTCGATGATGCTGGCGGTGCAGATCCTGACCGGCGTGATCCTGGCGATGCACTATACGCCGCATGCCGATCTTGCCTTCCGCTCGGTCGAGCTGATCGTGCGTGACGTCAACTACGGCTGGCTGCTCCGCAACATGCACGCCTGCGGCGCGTCGATGTTCTTCTTCGCCGTCTACATCCACATGTTCCGCGGCCTTTACTACGGGTCGTACAAGGAGCCGCGCGAGGTGCTGTGGATCCTCGGCGTCATTATCTATCTCTTGATGATGGCGACCGGCTTCATGGGTTACGTGCTGCCGTGGGGCCAGATGAGCTTCTGGGGCGCCACCGTCATCACCAACCTGTTCTCCGCCGTGCCCTATTTCGGCGAGAGCATCGTGACGCTGTTGTGGGGCGGCTACGCCGTCGGCAACCCGACGCTGAACCGCTTCTTCTCGCTGCACTATCTGTTGCCCTTCGTGATCGCCGGCGTCGTCGTGCTGCACGTCTGGGCGCTGCATGTGGCGGGTCAGAACAACCCGGCCGGCGTTGAGGCCAAGACCGAGAAGGACACGGTCGCCTTCACGCCCTACGCGACGATCAAGGACCTGTTCGGCGTCTCCTGCTTCCTGATCTTCTATTCCTGGTTCATCTTCTACATGCCGAACTATCTCGGCGATGCCGAGAACTACGTTCCGGCCAATCCCGGCGTAACGCCGGCGCATATCGTGCCGGAATGGTATTACCTGCCGTTCTACGCCATCCTGCGTTCGATCCCGAACAAGCTTGCGGGCGTGATCGCGATGTTCTCGGCGATCATCATCCTCTGCTTCCTGCCCTGGCTCGACAGCGCCAAGACCAGGTCGTCGAAGTACCGTCCGCTGGCCAAGCAGTTCTTCTGGATGTTCGTCGTCGTCTGCGTCCTGCTCGGCTATCTCGGCGCGCAGCCGCCGGAAGGCATCTATGTGATCGCCGGCCGCATCCTGACGGTCTGCTACTTCGCCTACTTCCTGATCGTGCTGCCGCTGCTCTCGCGGATCGAGACGCCGAGGCCGGTACCGAACTCGATCGCCGACGACGTGTTGGCGAAGACGGGCAGCAAGGCCGCGCCGATGGTCTCGACCGTGATCGCAATCATGATTGCGGGCGGGCTCTTGGTCGGCGGCGCGCAAAGCGCCAAGGCCGAGGGGGGCGAGGTCGCACCGGTGGCGCAGAAATGGTCGTTCTCAGGCCCTTTTGGCAAGTTTGACCGCGGCGCGGTGCAGCGCGGGTTGCAGGTGTACAAGGAGGTCTGCGCGACCTGCCACAGCCTGTCCTTCGTCGCGTTCCGCAACCTCGCCGATCCCGGCGGCCCCGGCTATTCGACGGCCCAGGCCGCCGCGTTCGCCTCCGACTACAAGATCAAGGACGGCCCGAACGACCAGGGCGAGATGTTCGAGCGTCCGGGCCGGCCGGCCGACTACTTCCCGTCGCCGTTCCCGAACGAGCAGGCGGCGCGTGCGGCCAACGGCGGCGCGGCTCCGCCCGATCTGTCGCTGATCACCAAGGCGCGTTCCTACAAGCGCGGCTTCCCCCTGTTCCTGATCGACTTCTTCACCCAGTATCAGGAGCAGGGCCCGGATTACGTTGATGCGATCCTGCAGGGTTTTGAAGAGAATCCGCCGGCCGGCGTGACCATCCCCGAGGGCTCCTACTACAACAAGTACTTCCCGGGCCACGCCATCAAGATGCCGAAGCCGCTGAGCGACGGTCAGGTCGCCTACACCGACGGTTCGCCGACCACGGTCGCGCAATATGCCCACGACGTCACGACCTTCCTGATGTGGACCGCGGAGCCACATATGGAAGCGCGCAAGCGGCTCGGGCTTCAGGTGTTCGTGTTCCTGATCCTGTTCTCGATCCTGATGTACTTCACCAAGAAGAAGGTCTGGGCCAACGCCCACTGATCGCGCTTTCGGCAACGTGATTTGAAAAAGCCCCCGCGGGGGCTTTTTTGCTGCCGCGATTGCGTCACGCGCGGTGAGTCGCCACAATGGCCGCCAATCTCCCCCTAAACATTCCGGAGGAATTCATGGGCACCACCATCACCTTCAAACGTCCGGACGGCAAGGACGCCAACGGTTACCTCGCCAACGCGGCGCGCGGCGATGCACCGGGCGTGGTCGTGATCCAGGAATGGTGGGGCCTGCAGGACCAGATCAAGGGCATGTGCGACCGCTTTGCGCGGGCCGGCTTCGACGCGCTGGCGCCTGATCTCTATAAGGGTACGGTGGTGCCGTATCACGACACCGATGCCGCGGGTCGCGAGATGAACTCGCTCGACTTCATGGACGCCACCACGCAGACCGTGCGCGGCGCCGCGCAATACCTGGCGCGGAACGGCGCCAAGGTCGGCCTCACCGGCTTCTGCCTCGGCGGCGCGGTGACCATCATCGGCGCCACCAAGATTCCGGAACTGACTGCCGGTGTCGTGTTCTACGGCATCCCGCCGGAGCAGGCGGCAAAGCCGGCCGACGTGAAGATCCCGCTGCAGGCGCATTTCGCCAACAAGGACGATTGGTGCACGCCGCAGGTGGTGGACGCCTTCGAGAAGGCCATGAAGGCCGCCGGCAAGTCGCTCGAGCTGTTCCGTTATGACGCCGAGCACGCCTTCGTCAACGAGCAGCGCATGTCGGTGCATGACCGCCAGGCCGCCGAACTCGCTTGGGGAAGGGCAACGGAGTTCTTCAAGAAGCATCTGGGCTGATCTTGCCCGTCCGCTTGTCGGAAAAGAGGGCGGAGCGATGAGGCGGCGAGGCCCTCACCGACCGCGAACTCCTCGCTGGAGAGGCCGGGATGAAAGTCTTTTGCACGGGCGCATCGGGCTATATCGGCGGATCGGTTGCGGCCCATCTTGTCGCCGCCGGACATCATGTGACCGGACTGGTTCGCTCCCTGGAAAAAGCCGATGCGGTTCGCATCCACGGCATCCAGCCGCTGTTCGGAACGCTGGATCACAAGGAATGTCTGGTGCAAGCGGCGCAAGCCGCTGACATCGTTATCAATGCGGCCAGTGCCGATCACAAGGGTGCCGTCGTTGCCCTGACCGGCGCTCTGGCTGGAACGGGCAAGCTGTTTATACATACCTCCGGATCGAGCATTGTCGGCACGCGTGCCAAGGGCCACCGATCCGACGAGATCTTCGACGAAGATACGCCGATCACCCCGTCGCCAGCCCGCGCAGCACGGGTTGCGCTCAACGAATACATTCTCTCTCACCGCGAGAAGGGTAGCCATCCGGTCATCATCTGTCCGAGCCTGATCTACGGTCTCGGTCATGGCGCCGAACCGCACAGCATGCAGGTCCCCCTGCTCATCTCCCTTGCCAGAAAGCGTGGTTGTGCGGCCCATGCCGGGCCCGGCGAGAACGTCTGGTCAAACGTCCACATCGACGACCTGGTGACGCTCTACGCGCTCGCCATCGAGAAGGCCCCGGCCGGGGCTTTCTATTTCGCCGAGAACGGCGAGAACTCGATGCGCGAAATCTGCGAGGCCATCAATACCATGCTGGGGTTTGATCGGCCGCCGTCGGCGATGTCGATGGAAGAGGCTGCCTCCGAATGGGGGGAGGGCGTCGCCGAGGACACGATGGGCTCGAACAGCCGGGTGCGAGGCGTGCGTGCGCGGCGGCAGCTCGACTGGGAGCCGAAGGCCCGCAATCTGCTCGAAGAGATCGAACAGGGGTGTTATCGGTAACCGGAATCCGAGAGACGATTGTCAGACCGTTCCTTTGCGATCCCGTCCCACCACGGACAGGTGCCTGACATGAGCTTGAAATTGCCCTGCATCACCTGCACCGGCGCGCGGCGGCCTTGGGCGGCGGCGTGCATCCGCATCTCGCGGGCGAGCTCGCGGTCCCTAGCCGGCAGCCAGACGCGCTCATGACCCCACAGGCTCGGACCGTCCTGCATCTCGTAAGGCTGCCACGTCGCCGGATCGATCTCGCGGCCGCCCCAGCCGCATTCGATCATGAAGGATGACGGCGTCCTCGCGTAGAACGAGGTCATGAAGTCGTTGGTGTGGCGGCCGAGCGAGGTGCCGATGCGATCGGGCTGGCTCAGCGCCACGTCGTAAGCTTGCCCAACATCGTCGAGCGAGAACATCTCGACCATCAGATGATGCATGCCACTCTTCCCGGTCTCGATCAGCGCCAGACTATGATGGCGCGGGTTGACGTGGAAGAAATAGGCGCGAAACGGCTTCAGGATGTAGTCGGAAAGCCCGAAGCCGAGCACGTCGACATAGAACGCCAGCATCGGATCGATGCGCTCGACCGTCAGCACGGCGTGCCCGAGCCCGAGCGGTCCGGTGCGGAAGCCCGATATCGCGCGGCCCGGCTTGAACGGCGCGGCATCGACCTCGGCGCCATAAAACGCTTCCAGCCGGTTGCCTTCGGGATCGTGGAAGGAGATCAGGCCGCGCACATGCCTGGCATCGGCGAGCGCTTGCGGCTCGGCGGTCACCGCGACGCCGGCTTGCTCGAGCCGGGCGGCGAGCTCATCCAGTGCCGCCGCATCCGCCACCTCCCAGCCGAAGAAGCGCGATCCTTCCGGAGCGGTGCGATCGATCACGATGCGTTGTTTGCGATCGTCCATCCGGAAGGCGAGCAGGGAGTTGCCGCGCTCGACCGCCTGCAGGCCGACGAGCGTGGTGCCGAATTCCCGCCAGTCGTCGAGCTCGGCCGCGCCGAACCCGGCATATCCGAGACCCAATAGCCCCATATGCGCCTCCCTTGTTGTCCATCGGGGCGGTTGGCCTGCCCTTCTTGGGCATCAAACTTACGCGAATTCGCAGGCCTTCAAACCCCAAAGATGGGTTTTTGAGCAGGCCGCCGGCAGTGCCCATCCCTTGACATCGCTCCCGCCGGGTGGTGTTTAGCGGGTTATGAGCACCGTTGCCCACCCATCCTGTCTTTGGTGGCCCACCTCCTCATAGGTGGCCGGTGCGATTTCATTTAAAATATCGTCGAAGGTCGCCATCGCAGTGCGACGGTCCCTTCGGTTGTCCTGTGTGGCGCTCCCTCGTTAAGTCTCGTAAGAGGAACACATGAACAGGACAGTCTTCTCCCTGCCGGCGAAAAGCGAGTACCGCACCAGTGGCGGGCTTGCGGTCACCCGTGTGGTCGAACAGTTCACCGGCAATGCCGGCCGCCTCGATGACCTCATTGATCTGCTCGACCGCCGCCGCGGCGTCGTGCTGTCCTCGGGCACAACCGTGCCGGGGCGCTACGAGAGTTTCGATCTCGGCTTCTCCGATCCGCCGCTAGCGTTGGAGACGTCAGGCACGAACTTCTCGCTAGCAGCGCTGAACAAGCGTGGCGAGGTGCTGATCGCCTTCCTCGGCGACGTCCTGCGCGAGCCCTGCATCGTCATCACCGAAAAGAGCGCGGCGCGCCTCGCGGGCCATATCATCCGCGGCGAAGCCCCAATCGAAGAAGACCAGCGCACCCGGCGCGCCAGCGTGATGTCGCTGGTGCGCGACCTCGTGGCGGCCTTCTCGTCCAATGCGGATCCGCTGCTCGGTCTGTTCGGCGCCTTCGCCTACGACCTCGTGTTCCAGATCGAGGACCTCGTGCAGAAACGGCCGCGCGAGGCCGACCAGCGCGACATCGTGCTGTACGTGCCCGATCGGCTGCTCGCCTATGACCGCGCCACCGGCCGTGGCGTGGTGCTGACTTACGATTTTGCCTGGAACGGCAAGTCGACCGAGGGCCTGCCGCGCGAGACCGCCGAGAGCCGTTACGTCAAGACGGATCGGCAAGGTTTTGCGGATCACGCGCCCGGCGAGTATCAGGCGACGGTGGAGGTCGCGCGCGCGGCGTTCGCCCGCGGCGATCTGTTCGAGGCGGTGCCCGGCCAGCTCTTCGCCGAGCCCTGCGAGCGTTCCCCGGCGGAAGTGTTTCAGCGGCTGTGCCGCATCAACCCGTCGCCCTATGGCGCGCTGATGAATCTGGGCGAGGGCGAATTCCTGGTGTCGGCTTCGCCGGAAATGTTCGTTCGCTCCGACGGCCGGCGCGTGGAGACCTGTCCGATCTCGGGCACCATCGCCCGCGGCAGCGACGCGATCGGCGATGCCGAGCAGATCCGCCAGCTCCTGAACTCGGAGAAGGACGAGTTCGAGCTCAACATGTGTACCGATGTCGACCGCAACGACAAGGCGCGCATATGCGTGCCCGGCACCATCAAGGTGCTGGCGCGCCGCCAGATCGAGACCTACTCAAAACTGTTCCATACGGTCGATCACGTCGAGGGCATGCTGCGTCCGGGCTTCGATGCGCTCGATGCCTTCCTCACCCATGCCTGGGCGGTGACCGTGACCGGCGCGCCGAAATTGTGGGCGATGCAGTTCGTGGAAGACCACGAGCGCTCGCCGCGGCGCTGGTATGCCGGCGCGATCGGCTGCGTGAATTTCGACGGCAGCATCAATACCGGGCTCACCATCCGCACCATCCGCATGAAGGATGGGCTGGCGGAGGTTCGCGTCGGCGCCACCTGTCTGTTCGATTCGGACCCGGCGGCCGAAGACCGCGAATGCCAGGTGAAGGCCGCAGCCCTGTTCCAGGCGTTGCGTGGCGATCCGCCGAAGCGGCTCTCCAGCATTGCCCCCGATGCCACCGGCTCCGGCAAGAAGGTGCTTCTGATCGACCACGACGACAGCTTCGTGCATATGCTGGCGGATTATTTCCGCCAGGTCGGCGCCGCCGTCACCGTGGTCCGGCACATCCATGCCCAGGAGATGCTGAAGCAGAAGAGCTGGGACCTGCTGGTGCTCTCGCCCGGTCCGGGGCGGCCGGAGGATTTCGGGATCGGAAAGACCATCGGCACCGCGATCGAGAAGAAGCTGCCGATCTTCGGCGTGTGCCTGGGCGTGCAGGCGATCGGCGAATATTTCGGCGGCCAGCTTGGCCAGCTCGGCCAGCCCGCCCATGGCCGCCCCTCGCGCATCCAGGTGCGGGGCGGCCGGTTAATGCAAAATTTGCCGAACGAGATCGTGATTGGCCGCTACCATTCGCTTTATGTCGAGCGCCAGAGCGTGCCTGATGTATTGTCGGTGACGGCGACCACGGAGGACGGCATCGCGATGGCGATCGAGCACAAGACCTTGCCGGTCGGCGGCGTGCAGTTCCATCCGGAATCGCTGATGTCGCTCGGCGGCGAGGTGGGCCTGCGCATCGTGGAAAACGCGTTCCGGCTGGATGCGGAGGCGAATTGAGGGGACCGGTCATTGCGAGCGAAGCGAAGCAATCCATATCTCCACCTGCGGAGACATGGATTGCTTCGTCGCTATCGCTCCTCGCAATGACGGTGGAGACACGAAAGCGAGACAGCAATGACATTTGACCTCGACCTGAAGGCCGCCGTTCGTACCATTCCGGACTATCCGAAGCCCGGCATCCTGTTCCGCGATATCACCACGCTGCTTGCGGACGCCCGCGCGTTCCGACGGGCGGTGGATGAATTGGTGCATCCATGGGCCGGCTCGAAGATCGACAAGGTCGCCGGCATCGAAGCCCGCGGCTTCATCCTCGGCGGCGCGGTGGCGCACCAGGTCTCGGCCGGTTTCGTGCCGATCCGCAAGAAGGGCAAGCTGCCGCACACCACAGTGCGGATCGCCTATTCGCTGGAGTACGGCCTCGACGAAATGGAGATGCATGCCGACGCCGTGCATCCCGGCGAGCGCGTGATCCTGGTCGATGATCTCATCGCCACCGGCGGCACCGCGGAGGGCGCGGTCAAGCTCCTGCGCCAGATCGGTGCCAACGTCGTCGCCGCCTGCTTCATCGTCGACCTGCCCGAACTCGGCGGCGCCGCCAAGCTGCGCGCGATGGATGTCCCGGTGCGGACGCTGATGGCTTTCGAAGGGCATTGACGCTGCCCTCGCGTAGAGGCCGTAGGGTGGGCAAAGCGAAGCGTGCCCACCATCGCGAGCGCGGTGCTGGATGGTGGGCACGGCGCCAGTGCGCCTTCGCCCACCCTACGGCACTGTAGCCCTACGGCTACGAAGCTACGACCGCTGCAGCATCACGCTTAGTTCGAGATCGCGGAAGATCGTGTAATTGCGCCGGATCCACTGATGCAACTCGGTGGACGAGTCCTTCTCGTGCCGGAGATAGCCGGTGAAGGAGAAGTTCAGCCGGTCGATATAGGTCTTCAGGAACACCGGCAGCGCGCTGAAGCGGAGCACCCGGCCTTGGCCCATGGCCGCGGGCAGTTCGCCGCGCACCACGAATTCGTTGTCAATGGTCATCAGCGCCCGCGGCGGGATCTGCTGGCGCAGCATCTCGTAGCTGCGTGCGGAGGCACGGTCGGTATCGGCGACGAACAGGATGACCGGCGCGACGTGGCGGCGCAGCGCTTCCTTCATGAAGCCGATTTCGTCGATCATCTTGAAGAATTCGTCGAAGGCGTGGTAGCCGAGGTCGATCACCTTCGCCAGCCCGTCATTGACGATCAGCCGGTCCATCAGCTGCATCTTGCCGTAGGTGTCGATGACATCTGCCGTCTCGGTGGTCCTGGGCAGGTAATCGAGCAGCGACGGCTCCTTCAGGTTGATGTCGAAGGACATCACATCGCCGTTCTTCAGCAGCAGAAATTCGCTCAAGAGCCGCGCGACCAGGGTCTTGCCGACCTGGGGGCGGGGCGAGCAAATGATGTAGACGGGCGTAGCTGACATCGCCTGCTATATCAGGCGATTTTCCTGCCTAATCCAGCCCCGCATCCCCCGGAGGCGCGACTATTTTTCGCCGCCGCGCGTCACCGACTTGGCACCGACCAGATCGGTCAGCTTGATGCGGTCGAACTCGCTCCAGACATTGGCGAGCCAGTGCCGGACATAGCCGCGGAGCACGAACGAATAGTTCGCGGCTTCGTCGTGCGGGCCCTTGTTGGCGACGAATTTGAGGAACGGGACGGAAGCGACCTCGACCTGCTCATAGGCCATCTCGTTCAGCTTCGGGATGGTCAGGTCGGTGGCATCCTTGATGCGGTGGAAATAGGAATTGTAGGTCGACTGGTCCCACTGGAAGAACTGGGTGTCGTTGATGAAGTTCTTCACCAGGAAGTATTTCGCGCCGTTCATGAAATTGGCGGTCTCGGCGATCTCGTCCAGCGAGGCGATCGAGGGGCCGAGGATATGGAACACCGCGAAGGTGATCTGGCCGGACCGGGCCGCATCCAGGAAGCCGATGTCGCGGAGCGAGGCCAGCGCCGGCGATAGCAGGCCGGCGCGGACGTCGATCACGGTGACCATGGAGCCGGCGTTAAGCGTGTCGAAGATCTTCATCTGGTCCGCGGTCGTCGTCATATCGACGATCTCGGTGATCTCAGGATGGAAGCGCTTCAGCGTTCCCCGCGGGGATTCGGTGTCGAAGGCCCGAGTCCCGACGTTGTTCGCGTTGAAATAATCCAGAAGCGTCCGAGATACGGTCGTCTTGCCGACCCCACCCTTGTCCGCGCCCACCACAATCACGACTGGCTTTGCCATGGAAATCCCTTAAGACACGCCCCCGACCGCGAGGGCGCGATCGGCAAGTCCCCATTCCTGCTTTGGGCGCGAACATGGCAGAAACAAGGGAGAATTCAATTCCTTGAATGCCAAGTGACGCGTTTGGTAGGAATTTTCTTAATGAGTTGAAGGGCGTTAGGCCACAATCAAAAATGTCGGCCCCAAGGCCCCTGAAGCGGACCCTGACCAGGCTGTTGCTGCGAGTGGCCGGCCGGCTCGGCTGCGTCGTCCCAGGGGCCGCGCGAAGGGCCGCGCGGAGCGGGAGGCGGAAGTTCGCCTTGTGCCGACGGTTCCTGTGCACCTTCTTCGGGACTAGCTGCGGGATCGTCCGGCAGGGCGGTCGGCCCGGGATCATGGCCGCCGGCGAACTTCACCAATGCGTCCACCCGCGATTGTACCGACGGATGGGTCGCAAACAGGTCGGCGAAGCCCTCCCGCGGATTGTCCACGCATAGTTCCATCACCGCCGAAGTCGCACCCGGCAACTCGCCGCGATTTTCGATCTTGCGCAGGGCCGAGATCATCGCATCGGGGTTCTTGGTCAGTTCCACCGACCCGGCATCCGCCAGATACTCGCGCGATCGCGACAGCGCCAGCTTGACGACCTGCGACAACAGCCACGCCGCCACGATCAGGACAATGGCGATGATGATCACGATGATGGCGCCGCCACCGGAGCCCTTGCGGTCGGATGAAGACGACGAGGAGGAGGATGACGAAGACGAAGAAGACGACCAGCCGCCGCCGGTTGAATTCCAGGACAGGTTGGTGAACATCCGGAAGAACAGTTCGCCGAAGAAGCCGACCGCGCCGGCGATGATGACCGCGATCACCATCAACTGCACGTCGCCGTTGCGGATGTGGGTGAGTTCGTGGCCGAGCACGGCCTCGATCTCCTGGTCGTTCAACGCCTGCAACAGCCCCGTGGTGACCGTGACGGAATATTGGCGCCGGTTCAGCCCGCTCGCGAAGGCGTTCAGCGCGGGGCTGTTCATGATCTTCAGCTTCGGCATCGGGATGCCGCGCGAGATGCAGAGATTTTCCAGGAGATTATAGAGCCGCGGCTCTTGCTGCCGCGTCACGCTCTGGCCGCCGGTGACGGCGTCGATCATGTTCTGGTGGAAGAAATACGCGATCGCGATCCACAGCGCCGCGCCGATCGTGGCATAAGGGGAAGCCGAGATCAGGTCGTGCAGCGCCCGCGTCAGGTAATCGTCGACTGAGCGGCCGCCGTCGATCATGACCTCCGCGACCAGCGCGCCGGCATAGACCAGCACGTAGATCAGGACGAACAGCCCGGCGAGCAGAAGCATCGAACGAAACTTGTTCGACGCGATATGGGTGTAGAGACCGTAGGCGGCCATGCTGGACGTCCGCTAACCACCGTCATTCCGGGGCGCGCGAAGCGCGAGCCCGGAATCCATCGTGCCGCAGGCGATGCGGTGAAATGGATTCCGGGCCTGCGCCTTGCGGCGCATCCCGGAATGACGGAGAAGATGTAGTGTCATCTCGCCTAGAACTTCACGCTCGGCGCGGTCTCGACTTCGGCGCGGCTGGCGCCTAGGTCGAAGAAATCCTTGCGGGTGAAGCCGAACATGCCGGCGAACAAAGCGGCCGGCATCTGCTGGATGCCGGTGTTGTACTCCTGGACCGCGTTGTTGAAGAAGCGGCGGCTGGCCGCGATCTTGTTCTCGAGGTCGGAGAGCTCGCTTGCGAGCTGCTGGAAATTGGCGTTGGCCTTCAGGTCCGGATAGGCTTCCGACAGCGCGATCAGGCGGCCGAGGGCGCCGCTTAGCTGGTTCTCGGCGGCGGAGACCTGCGCCGGTCCCTGCGCTGAGATCGCGGAGTTGCGCGCCTTGATCACATCATCCAGCGTGCCGCGCTCGTGCGACGCATAGCCCTTTACGGTCTCGACCAGATTCGGCACCAGGTCGTGGCGCTGCTTGAGCTGGACGTCGATGTCGGCGAAGGCTTGGTTGACGCGCTGGCTCAGCGCCACCAAACGGTTGTAGGCGGCAAACGCAAACAGCACGAGGACGACGATGACGCCGAGAACGATCCAGCCGGTCGACATGGAAAAACTCCTGATGGGATTGCGCGCAGAGCCTAGACGAAAATCGTGGCACGCGTCAGCCTGCCCAGCGACAGGCATGCTTTGGTCGGATCGGGCAGGGAATTAGTTCAAGCGTTCGGCACGGCATCGCCCCATCGCCAGCGCCGGGCGTGGGCATAGTCGGCCTTGGCGCGGCGGGGGATCTTTGCAAACGAGAGGCCGGCCGGTGTGCAGAGCTTTGCAGTCACTTCCGCTTTGCCGACTACGGGTTGCGCCAGTACGCGGGACGGGCGGTTCGCGCTGGGTGTCCGCGTCAGCGCGACATAGGCAAACCGCTCGTCCTCGAACGGCACCTCGGCGCCCTTTACCTGCATGTGCGCGCGCGAGCGGGAGAGCCGCTGGCTGAAATGGCACCAGTCTGGCGCCTGAAGCGGGCATTGTTCGTCGTGCGGGCAGGGCGCTGCGACATGTGCGCCGGCCGCGATCAGTTCCGCCCGCAGCGCGATGATCCGCGCATAGCCCGCGGGCGTGCCAGGTTCGACGATCACAAGCGCCTCGCCCGCCTTTTCCCACATCAGGCGTGCGAGCGCGGCTCGCTCGGTCTCATCGATCTCGCCGACCATGTAGCTCGCGACGACAATATCCGCCGGTTCGGCGTCGGCGAGCAGCTTCCGCGCCGGCCCCAACTCATAGCGCGCGTCGCGCAGCCGCGTGCCGGCGAGCCCAAGCGCCAGTGCGCGCAAGCTGGCGTTGGCATCGAGCAGGGCGAAGCGTTGCAGCGACGAGAAGGCTTGCGCCGCCGCCCAGCTCGCCGTAGCCGGCCCGGCGCCGATATCGAGCAGCGACGTCGGCGCGAAATCCGGCCTGATTTCGACGAGCGCATTCAGGCTGGCGGCGACGGCCGCGTAGGTCGCGGGCATCCGCGCCAGCGCATAGGCGAGCGCATCGGTCTCTGATTTGATCGTGCCCGAGCCGCCGCCGTCGCGGTAGGTCCGCGAGATCGCGGCGGCGCGACTTGCTGCCTCATTGCGCGAAACCCCCTGCAGCCTCGCGTCGAGTGCCGCTTTCAGTTCGGCGGGAAGGTCGGGCGAGATCATTTGTAGCGCACCATCCCTCCGTCATTGCGAGCGAAGCGAAGCAATCCATGGCGCCGCTTGCGGAGAGATGGATTGCTTCGTCGCTGTCGCTCCTCGCAATGACGAAGCTGACGCTCCGCTCACGCCACGTGCTGATCCAGGATGCCGACTGCGCCTTCGAGGTCGACCGAGACCAGTTGCGACACGCCGCGCTCGGCCATGGTGACGCCGAACAGCCGGTTCATGCGCGCCATGGTGATCGGGTTGTGCGTGATGACGATGAAGCGCGTCTCGGTCGAGGCCGTCATCTCGTGCAACAGGTTGCAGCAGCGCTCCACGTTGTGGTCGTCGAGCGGCGCGTCGACCTCGTCCAGCACGCAGATCGGCGAAGGGTTGGTCAGGAACACCGCGAAGATCAGCGCCAGCGCGGTCAGCGCCTGCTCGCCGCCCGAGAGCAGCGACAGCGACTGCGGCTTCTTGCCAGGGGGCTTTGCGATGATCTCGAGACCGGCCTCGAGCGGATCGTCGCTCTCGATCAGGTGCAGCGCGGCCTCGCCGCCGCCGAACAGCTCGACGAACAAGCGCTTGAAGTGGCTGTTGACGGTCTCGAACGAGGTGAGAAGCCGCTCGCGTGCTTCGCGGTTGAGGCTCTGGATGCCCTGGCGCAGGCGCTTGATCGCTTCGACCAAGTCGTCGCGCTCGGTGGTGAGCCCGGTGTGCTGGGTCTCCACCTCGCGCAGCTCTTCCTCGGCGCGCAGATTGACGGCGCCGAGGCGTTCGCGATCGCGGCGCATCTTTTCGAGCTCTTCCTCGATCTGGCCGACCGGCGGCAGTTCGGCGCCCGGCTCGATCTCGGCGAGGCTGGCCAACGCCTGCGGCTCAACCTCGAGCATGTCATGGACCTCGCGCTCGATATCGGCGAGCCGACGCCGAGTTCCTTCCATCCGCTCCTCGGCGCGGGCGGTCGCCTCGCGGGCGCTCGACAGCGCTTCCAGCGAGGCCTTGGCGGTGCGGTCGGTGTCCGCCATCGCGGTCTCAGCAGCGGCGAGCGCGTCGGCGGCGCCGCGGCGATCGTTCTCGGCGTACTCGATCTCGCTGATCAGCGCGCTGCGCTTCTCCGCAAACACCTCCGGCGCATTGACGAGCTCCTCGCGCTCTGCGGTCAGCTCGGTGATGCGGGCCTCAATCGTTCCGATCTGCGAGGCGCCGCTTGCTTTGCGGTTCTGCCACTCATTGCGCTCGGCGAGGATCGCCTGCACGCGGCGGTCGGCGAGCTCGGCTTCACGAGCCAGCGCCTGCGCTTCGGCGCGCACCTGGGCGGCCACGCGGCGCCGGTTCTCGATCTCGCTGCGGACCGCGTTGAGTTGGCTTTCAGCCTCGATGCTCGGCGGCAATTCGGCGAGCGCCGCATCGGCGTTCTCGTGCGCGGCCTCGGCTTCGGCACGGTCGGCGGCGAGGCGGTTGTGCGCTTCCGTCAGCGCGGATTTGCGCGCGGCGTGGCGGTTGATCTCGCGCTCGGCTGCGGCATGGCGCTCGCGCGCGGCATCGCCCTCGCGACGCGCGGCACGCACCGCCTCGCGCGCGGCGGTCTCGGCGGCGGAGGCGGCGCGCAATTCGGCTTCCGCATTCTCCAGCGCCTGCCGCTTGGTGATCACCTCGTTGCGCGCCTGCTCGAGTTCATGCTCGATGTCGACGAGGCGGGCACGCTCGGCGAGGCGCCGCGCCGCGCCGGTCGGCGCGTGAGCGGCGGTGACAAAACCGTCCCAGCGCCAGACGTCGCCCTCGAGCGACACCAGCCGCTGGCCGGTCTTCAATTGCGACACCAGCTCCGCGCCGCGCTCCTTTGCCACGACGCCGATCTGGGCGAGGCGGCGCGCCAGTTCCGGCGGCGCCTGCACGTGGTTGGCAAGGCAATCGACGCCTTCGGGCAGCGCCGGGTCCTCGCTAGCGGGGACATTGGTCCAGCGCATCGGTGCCGAGGGATCGACGGGCGCATCGAGATCGTCGCCGAGCGCGGCGCCGATCGCCTTCTCATAACCCTTGGCGACCGTGATGCCGTCGATGATCGGCGGCCACAGATTCTTGGTCTCGCCATTGAGGATCTTGGAGATGGTGCGCGCCTCGGTCTCGAGCCGCTGCACGCGCTTCTCTGCTTCGGTCAGCGGGCTGCGCGAAGCTTCGAGCGTCTGCCGCGCGACCACGTGACCGGTTTCGCTCGCCTGCACGGTGGCTTCGGCCTCGGCCAGCGTCTGCTGCGCGGTCTCGACCGCGGCGGCGAGCACATCGATGTCGCCCAGCGAGCCGGTTTCCTGCGCGAGGCGCTCCTCCTCGGCCTGGACGCTTGCGATCTCATGGTCGAGCCGGGCGAGCCGGTCGCGATGGGTGCGCACGCCGGCTTCGAGCTGGTTGCGCTTGGCGGTGAGGTCGGCAAGCTCTGTGGTCAGCTCGGCGAACCGGCGCTCGGTTTCGGCAAGCATGGCTTCCGCTTCCGCGACGCGCTCGTCGACGCCGGAGCGCTGCTCGACCCGAGACTTGATCTCTTCCTTCAGCTCGGCGTCCTCGGTGTCGAGCCGCTGCAGCGCGACGTCGGCGTCTGCCGTCTGTTGTTGCTCGCGCGCGATGTCGGCAACGAACTGCGCCAGGCGCCGGTCGAGTTCGGAAACGCGTTCCTTGGCACGCTCCTCCTCGCGATCGAGCATCTCGCGCGCATTGTTGAGCCGCTGCAGGCCCGCGGCGGCGCGGGCTTCCGCCTCGCGTAGCGCCGGCAGTTCGGCCGCGCGGATTGCCTGGATGCGCGCGGATTCCGCCTGCTCGCGGGTGCGCTCGGCCGCCTCGCGAACGGCGAGATCATGCGTCTGCGCGGCATCGTTGACGTCAGCGTGAGCCTCGATCCAGCGCAGGTGGAACAGCATCGCCTCGGACTTGCGGACCTTCGCGGCGACCTCGCGGTAGCGGATCGCCTGCCGCGCCTGCTTCTTCAGCCCGTCCATCTGGCCGGTGAGCTGGCCGATCACGTCCTCGACGCGGGTGAGGTTGGTCTCGGCTGCCTTCAACCGCAGTTCCGCTTCATGGCGGCGGGCATGCAGGCCGGCGACGCCGGCGGCATCTTCGAGGATGCGGCGGCGCTGTTCCGGCTTGGCCTGGATGATCTCGCCGACCTTGCCTTGGTGCACCAGTGCCGGCGACCGCGCGCCAGTCGCGGCATCGGCGAACAGGAGCTGCACGTCGCGCGCGCGCACGTCACGTCCGTTGATGCGATAGGCGGAACCCGCCTCGCGCTCGATGCGGCGGGAGATTTCCAGGAGCTGGCTGTCATTGACCGCGGCCGGCGCCGTGCGATCGGAATTGTCGATCGTCATCACGACTTCGGCGTGGTTGCGCGCCGGGCGATTGCCGGAACCGGCGAAGATCACCGCGTCCATGTCGGCGGCGCGCAGTGACTTGTGCGAGGTTTCGCCCATCGCCCACCGCAGCGCTTCCACCAGGTTGGACTTGCCGCAGCCGTTCGGTCCGACCACGCCGGTCAGGCCCGGCTCGATCATGAAGTCGGTGGGTTCAACGAACGATTTGAAACCGTGGAGGCGTAGGCGCGTGAGCTTCATGAACACAAATCTCTGTTGGCCGGGCGCGAATCTCCCAGCCGTGACAGTACCATGAAAGGCAATGTCGGTAATGCAGGCGGACCGCTCGCTGCGGCTGTGGCCGCGACAATGGCGAGGCCGGAGCGCACCGGCAACCGCCGCCTCGGGCTTTTCCCAAGGCTTTTGCTTGGTTTATCTGATGTTGCGAATAGCTGTGGACGAATCAGCTTTTCAACAATGAATTGATGCGCTTGCTGAATTCATCGAACGAGGTCTCGCCCTTCAGCATCTCGCCGTTGATGAAGAAGGTCGGGGTCGAATTCACCTTCAGCACGTCGTTGGCGTATTTCTGGTCAGCGGCGATCTTGTCGAGCAGCGCCTGGTCCTTCAGGCAATCCTCGACCTGCTGCTGGCTGAGGCCCGCCTGCTTGCCGATTCGCGTCAGCGTCTCCGTGGTGTTCTTCATCACCCAGTCGTTCTGCTGGCGGAACAACAGGTCGATGACTGCGAAATATTTCGGCGCGTCATCCTTGGCGATGCAGCGCGCCAGCATCGAACCGGCGGCGGCCTTGATGTCGAGCGGGAATTCGCGGAACACGTAGCGGATCTTGCCGGTGTCGATGAATTCCGACTTGATCTTCGGGAATACCGTGTCGTTGAAGTTCGCGCAGTGCGGGCAGGTCATCGAGGCGTATTCAGTGATTGTCACCGGGGCGTTCTGCGGGCCGAGCGCCATGTCCGGTAGTGATTGCGGCTTGGCGACATCGGCGGCGGTCTGCGCCATCGCCTCCGAAATCAGGCGCAGCGGCGAGAGACCGATCAGGGCGGCAAGACCAGTCAGTGACAAAGCGGCGGTGAAGGCGCGGCGCGTGATGATCAAGGTCGGCTCCCGGATTGGCGCATGCACGCCTAAAAGAGGTCTAAAAAAGCGAGCTTTCGCTAGCTTGAAATGGTGATTGTGGCAATGCTGCGCTCCAAGGCCCGCCACGCAAAAAAGTCTCAATTTCGCTTGATCGAGGCCCCCAATCGCGCCAGTGCTGCACGCAGCGCCTCGTCCTCCACGGCGGACAGGGTCTTTTCGACCGCCGCCACCGCCTTGGGGTCCGGCGGCCGCGGCCGCACCGGGCGCTCCCGCCGGGACAGAGGCGCCTGCCGCAGCGCCAGCCGGCCGACCGCGTGCCAGCCGAAGAAGCGGTTGACCCGCTCCAGAATGCGGTCGGAGGAATGCTGGATCTCCAGCGCCATCGGCCCCTCGACCCGGAGCACCAATGTTGCCGGCTCCTGCGGCTGCCCCTCCACCGGCCGCGGCCATTGCATCTTCATCGGCTCCGAATACCGCGCGATCTCGGTCCCCGCGATCTCCGCCCACCGCGTTACCAGCTCGCGCGCGGCGAATCCCTGCTTGGCATAGGCGTCGGAGAAGACGTCGTTGAGCAGGATAGAGAGCGGCTTTGCGCTGATCGGGCCGGGTTTTGACATGGGTCCTTATAGCACTTCGGGATTGACCCCAGGAACCACCCCGATTCCGGTACGAAGAAAGGCGTGGATGGCCGGGCCAAGCCCGGGCATGACGTGGAGAGATTCGGGCGCCAACATTAAAGTCATCGCATGAGGTCTCGCGCAGCCACCACGACAAAATCACGACAACCGCCTGACGCGGTCGCCGCACGTCCCGCCCTGCTGCTGGCCTGGTATGACCGGCATCGCCGCCGGCTGCCGTGGCGCGCGCCTGCCGGTGAGCGGGCCGATCCGTACCGGGTGTGGCTGTCGGAGATCATGTTGCAGCAGACGACGGTCAAGGCGGTCGGGCCGTACTTCGAGAAATTCGTCTCGCGCTGGCCGGATGTCGGTTCGCTGGCGCGCGCCTCGCTGGACGATGTGCTGCGGATGTGGGCCGGGCTCGGTTACTATTCCCGGGCGCGCAACCTGCACGCCTGCGCGGTGGCGGTGCTGCGCGATTATCGCGGCATCTTTCCCGATGATGAGGAGGGGCTTCGCACGCTGCCGGGGATCGGGCCGTACACAGCCGCCGCAATCGCCGCGATCGCCTTCGACCGCCGCACCATGCCGGTCGACGGCAATATCGAGCGCGTGGTGTCGCGGCTGTTCGCGGTCGAGGAGGCATTGCCGCAGGCCAAGCCGCTGATCCAGCAATTGGCGAGCACGCTGCTCGGTCCTTCTCGCGCCGGCGACAGTGCACAAGCGCTGATGGATCTGGGCTCCTCGATCTGCACGCCGAAGAAGCCGGCCTGCGCGCTGTGCCCGCTCAGCGACGATTGCGCAGCGCGCGCCCGCGGCGACCAGGAGAGCTTTCCGCGCAAGACACCGAAGAAGAGTGGCGCGCTGCGCTCGGGCGCGGCCTTTGTCGTCATCCGCGGCGATGAGCTCCTGGTCCGCACCCGCCCCGAGAAGGGTCTGCTTGGTGGCATGACGGAAGTGCCGACCTCCGAATGGCTGGCCGGACAGGACGACGCGGCTGCACTCGAGCAGGCGCCATCTCTGAAGGGCGTGACGCGCTGGCACCGCAAGGCCGGCGTCGTCACTCACGTCTTCACGCATTTTCCACTCGAGCTTGCGGTCTATACCGCAACCGTTCCGCCGCGCACGCGGGCGCCAGAGGGGATGCGCTGGGTCCCGGTCGCCACCCTCGCGGACGAAGCGTTCCCGAACGTGATGCGCAAGGTGGTCGCGCATGGGCTCGGCACGTGAGGTTGCTGACAGCATGCTGGCAGTAGCCTTGCGTTAGCTGGGAGCACCAACGGAGGCTCCCATGATCGCGACCGCGCTTGACCGTCTCGCCACGCCGCCCTGCTCGAAGCTGCTTGGCTGGCACCTGCTCGATGCGCGCCCGGACGAAGGCTGGATCCGGATCGGCTTCGAGGGCAAGCCGGAGTTCTGCAACCCGGCCGGCTTTGTCCAGGGCGGCATGTTGTCGGCGATGCTCGACGACACGATGGGCCCGGCGGTGTTCGTCATGACCGACGGCAAGCTCTACACCGCAACCATCACGATGACGGTGAATTTCCTGGTGCCGGCGAGACCTGGACCGATCATCGGCGAGGCCAGGGTCACCCAGCTCGGCAAGACCGTCGCCTTCGTGGAGGGCAGGTTGTTGGCGGAAGACGGCGTCGTGCTCGCGACGGCATCGACCAGCGCACGCCTGGTGGAGACGGCAAAGGCCGTTCGCTGAGCCAGCCAGTCGGCGCGGGGATGGACGGGGCAAGAGGGCGCCGTTAACTTCGTATCCCTCTGAATGAGGGATGAAACATGCTCAAGCTCTATTACACCCCCGGCACCTGCGCGCTCGCCTCGCACATCGCGCTCGAAGAGGCCGGTGCGCCCTATACGATCGAACGGATCGACTTCAAGACCAACCAGCAGAACAGCCCGGAATATCTCAAGGTCAACCCGAAGGGACGGGTGCCGGCGCTGGTCACCGATCATGGCGTCCTCACCGAGACACCCGCGCTGCTCGCTTTTATCGCGCAGAGTTTTCCGCAGGCGAAACTGGCGCCGCTCGATGACGCCTTTGCGTTCGCGCAAGTGCAGGCGTTCAACAGCTATCTCTGCTCGACGCTGCATGTCGCGCATGCCCACAAGATGCGCGGTTATCGCTGGGCTGCGGACGAATCCTCCTTTGCCGACATGAAACGCATGATCCCGAAAACGGTCGGCGCGAGTTTCGCGCTGGTCGAACGCGACATGCTGAAAGGCCCGTGGGTAATGGGCGAAGCCTTCACGATCTGCGACATCTATCTCTTCACGATGGCGCAGTGGCTGGAGGGCGACGGCGTCGATCTGGCGGCATTGCCGAAAGTGGTCGATCACCGAAGCCGCATGGCCGCGCGGCCCGCGGTGAAGAAGGTGCTGGACGCGGAGGCGTGAGCGGTTTGTGGTGCTTTCGCAATGACGCGGTGGCTTTCTGATTCAAATGTCAAACAGCTTTCCGCTGTCATCGTCCGGCTTGATCGGACGATCCAGTATTCCAGAGGCGGTCGTGCTCGAGCCGAGAAGCCCCCGGATACTGGGTGCCCCGCCGGAGCCTGTCATCGGGCTCGCCAAAGGCGAGACCCGGTGGCGGGGCATGACGGTGGAGTGTGAGAAAGCAGCAGTTCGCATTCTCGCGGCATGATATGCCCGAGCTCTGCGTCTCGTTTCACCCTCCTCGATATCAGAGGGCGCAGGGAAAGCCGGGTGCCGGTTGCACCCATGGGTCCCGTGCAACAAAAAGCACGGGGGTAGGACCACAGGTTCAACCGAAGCATTCCGGCTTTCCCTGCGCGATG
>NZ_JBUYEN020000052.1:0-45942 GCF_055229415.2 Bradyrhizobium sp. Leo114
CACCTCCATCGACATACGACCGCTCTCCACAAGACCGCCTCCCGCCAGGGAATCAGTCTTCGCCGATCTTCGCAACAAAGATGTGTGCATTAGATAGCCGGTCACCGGGCTCTTTTGCCACCGTCACCCTTAAGGGATGTTTCCATCCCCCAGGACTTAGCGCCAGCGTCGGGGCGCCAGGACCACACGACTTCGCCGTCCGCTGATGTCACGCTCGTCAGTCGCAACACCCGCGTCCACCGCATCCCACCGCAACGTTCGTGACGATCGCGACCCGCCCCTCATTCGCGTGAGACGCGCGGAGTTAAATCACTGATTTGCCCGACGGCGAAAGCGGAATGTTTTTTGTGCGAGGGATGGACAGACTTTCGACTGATTTGCCCGACGGGTCGTTATGTCGCACCGAAAGCAGCCACATCGTCATTGCGAGCAGAGCGAAGCAATCCATAGCGCCACAAGCGGAGGCATGGATTGCTTCGCTCTGCTCGCAATGACGGGGGGCCGTCATTCCGGGGCGATGCGAAGCATCGAGCTATGATGTGCAATTGCACATCAGAGAATCCATTTCTTCACATGCGCTCGCGGCTCGATTGATTCCGGGCTCGCGCTGCGCGCGCCCCGGAATGACGACGGAGATTGTCGCAGCAGGGCGCCGCGTCGCCCCTCACCCGGCCGGCTCATCCGGATCGAGTGCAGCCTCGAAGCGCGTCGATGCATCGCTTGCTTCGCCGGCCGCACCAAACACCGCAGCGGCGGTGATGTCCTTGGCGAGATGGGTGCATTCGAGCCAGACCAGATTGAGCATCAAGGGCGGCAGTTCGCGCGCCTGCTGCATGTTCCTGCAGCGGGCCTCGGCGCCTTCCATGCCCCACCATTGCTGGGCGACCGTCACGACTTTGCGGAAGTTGCGCAAGGTGCCCGACGACTTCGCGCGATCGACCTTGGCGAGCTGCGCGCAATGGTTCAGCCAGTTCAGCCCGGCGACGATCGCAATCGCGACATCGTCGACCGCGCGTCCGGTGAAATCGATCACCGTGTCCTCGTGCGGCTGCTGGCGCAGGAAGCCGTCGATCGTCTCGGCCTGGCGCGATGGCTCCGTCAGCAGCGCGGAGTCGCGTCCCGGAATCATGGTCAGATAGCGCATCCCTTCCAGCCGCGTGTGGCGCCAGATTTCGCGCGGGCTGGCGCTCGCATCATTCGATTTGCGCTTACAGGCGGGATAGACGAGATCGCCGTGATCGGCCTTTTCGAGATATGTCGCGACCACCTTGTCCAGCGCCCGCAACAACGCATCCGCGCCGGCCCTGGCGTCCAGGACCTCTTCTGACGGCACCTCTCTGCCCCAACCAAACAAGGCCATGCTTGTTTCCAGCGTGATCCTCTGCTTTTACGAGTGTAGCACCAGCGCGGCCGATTGCACTGCGCCAATCCGCCGTATTTTCGGCAGAAACGGGGCCGCGGGCGGCAGGATCCAAGGGAACCTTCGCTCTAGATTCTTGTTTTGACGCGTTTTCTTAACGCGAACCGGTGTCCACTTCGCTCGAAAACGCTCTAGCGATTGACGAGCCAGATGATCACGCTCAGCACGACGCTGAGCAATAGCGACGTCATCAGTGGAAAATAGAACGAATAGTTTGATCCCTCGACATGGATGTCACCAGGCAACCGGCCGAGCCCAAGCTTGCCGATCACCGGCCACAGCAGCCCGGCGGCGAGGAGCAGGAGTCCGAGGATGATCAGCGCGCGCTGCATCCGGCACCTCCAATTCGTAGGGCGGGTTACGTCTTGCGCCGGCGCGCTACGCGATGGCAGGTTACGCTTCGCTAACCTGCCCTACAAATTCTCGACTAGCCCCACGGTCCACGCGAGGTGGATGCGCCGCCCCATGGGCTGCGGGAAGGATAGCGCGCGCCGGCGGTAGGTGCAGCACCGCCGCCGAGCTCGGCGGCGAGCTGCTGCAGCGCCGCGACGCGGTTCTCGGTCGACGGGTGGGTGGAGAAGAGATTGTCGACGCCATGGCCCGACAACGGATTGATGATGAACATATGCGCGGTCGCCGGATTGCGCTCGGCCTCGAAGTTCGGCACCTGGTGCGCGGCATTCTCGATCTTCATCAGCGCGGAAGCGAGCCACATCGGCTGGCCGACTATACGCGCGCCGAGATTGTCGGCGGCATATTCCCGGGTGCGGCTGATCGCCGTCTGCACCAGCATGGCTCCCAGCGGCCCCAGGATCATCAGCGCGATCGAGCCGACGACGCCTGGACCGCTGTTGCTGTTGCGGTGGCCGCCGAAGAACATGCCGAACTGCGCCAGCATCGAGATCGCGCCGGCGATGGTGGCGGTGATCGTCATCAAGAGCGTGTCGTGGTTCTTGATATGCGCAAGCTCATGCGCGATCACGCCGGCGAGCTCCTCGCGGCTGAGCTGCTGCATGATGCCAGCGGAGACGGCAACCGCGGCATTCTGCGGATTGCGGCCGGTGGCAAACGCGTTGGGTTGCGCCTCGTCCATCACGAACACGCGCGGCATCGGCAGGCCGGCACGGCTCGCGAGCTCGGCGACGAGGCCGACGAGTTCGGGCGCGGTGCGCGCATCGACCTCATGAGCGCCGTACATCCTGAGCACCATGCGGTCGGAATTCCAGTAGGTGAACAGGTTTGTCGCGGCCGCAACCACCAGCGCGATCATCGCACCGCTGGCGCCGCCGATGAGATAGCCGATCCCCATGAACAGGGCGGTGAGGCCGGCCAGCAGAAGGGCTGTCTTGAAATAATTCATCGCCGTTTCCCCTGCGTCGTTGCGGAAAAACCACTGTTGCAGGCGCAGCTTAGGTAGGGATTTTCCCATAGGTACCGCAAGGGGCGCAAGGTGCGTCGGGGCGACGCGGGAGGTATCTCCCCCGCGTCGTCCCGGCGAACGCCGGGACCCAACCACAGGATTTTGTAATGTGCTTCGCCGCAACCGCTTGCTCGCGCCACAACAACTTCCTGTGGCTATGGGTCCCGGGTCAAGCCCGGGACGACGGTGGAGTGAGGGATAGCCCGCGCGCGAAGCTTCACGTAAAATCAGCGCTCTCTTTCGAATCCACCCCTCCTGCGGCGAGTTCTGATGTTCAAGACCCGATTTGCGATCGCGGCCGTCACGATGATTGCGGCATCTGCGGCCTCCGCGCAGCAGTTGTTGCCGGCACCCACACGTCAGCCTCCGACGGCTGCGCGGCCTGCCACAGTGCCCTCCTCGCGCGCGGCGGCTTGCCATAATGGCCAGAGCTTCGAGCGCTTCCTTGCCGATCTCAAGCAGCGCGCGGTGTCCGAAGGGGTGTCGCAGCAGGCGATCGCGGAAGCCTCGCCCTACCTCGTCTACAACCAAGGCATCGTCAACCGCGACCGCGGGCAGCGCGTGTTCGGCCAGATCTTCACCGAGTTTGCAGGGCGAATGGCCGCGCCCTATCGGATGCAGCAGGGACAGCAGCGCATCAAGACCTATGCGGCGGCGTTCGCGCGCGCCGAGAAGGAATACGGCGTGCCGCCGGCGGTGATCGCCGCGTTCTGGGGATTGGAGAGCGACTTCGGCGCCAACATGGGCAATCTGCCGACGCTGCCCTCGCTGGTGTCGCTTGCCTATGATTGCCGGCGCTCGGAGATGTTCCAGAACGAGACCATCGCGGCCTTGAAGATCATCGACCGCGGCGACCTTTCGGCCGATGAGATGGTCGGCTCCTGGGCCGGCGAGCTCGGGCAGACGCAATTCCTGCCGACGCACTATTTCAACTATGCCGTCGACTATGACGGTGACGGCCATCGCAACCTCTTGAGCAGCGGGCCCGACGTGATCGGCTCGACCGCCAACTACATCGCCAACGGATTGAAGTGGCGGCGCGGCGAGCCGTGGCTGCAGGAAGTGCGCGTGACCGCATCCGGCTTTCCGTGGGACCAGGCCGATCTCACGACCAAGCTGCCCCGCTCGAAATGGGCTCAACTGGGAATAGCCTATCCTGATGGAAGGCCGCTGCCGAATGATGACATGCCGGCATCGCTGCTGTTGCCGATGGGACGAATGGGACCGGCGTTCCTGGCCTATGCAAATTTCGCCGCCTACACCGAATGGAATAATTCGCTGATCTATTCGACCACCGCCGGCTATCTTGCGTCCCGCATCGCAGGCAGCCCGCCGATGCTGCGGCCTTCGGGACCCGTGGCCCAATTGCCGTTCAATGAGATGAAGGAATTGCAGCAGCTCCTGGTGCGCGCCGGCTTCAATGTCGGCAAGGTCGACGGCGTGCTCGGACAGGCGAGCCGCAGCGCCGTGAAGGCGATGCAGATCAAATATGGATTGCCGGCGGATTCCTGGCCATCAGCGGAACTGCTGGCACGGATGCGCGGGCGGACCCAGCCGACCGAAGCGGCGATGCCGTCCGTTCGCTAGGACGGAAGTCCGCTTCGGGAAATGACGCCTCTGTGACAGACTTGTTCAAGAGGTCGTTCTTGCTGCTCACATCCGGATTTGGAACAAATTCTACTGGGGCATTGCGTCCATCGCCGCAATGCACAACTCTTGCCTATCGTTCATTTCTGGAAACCTTCGCATGAGCCAATCCTCCAAACTGTTCGAGCCCTTCAAGCTTGGTCCGCTGACGCTGCCCAATCGGGCGGTGATGGCGCCGTTGACGCGCAACCGCGCGGCACCGTCGAGCTTCGTTCCGAGCCCGCTTGCGGTCGACTATTACGCGCAGCGCGCCTCCGCCGGCCTTCTAATCACCGAGGCGAGCCAGGTCTCGCAGCAGGGCCAGGGCTACCAGGACACGCCCGGCATCTATTCGAAGGAACAGATTGCGGGATGGCGCAAGGTTACCGACGCCGTGCATGCGCGCGGCGGACGCATTGTCATCCAACTCTGGCATGTCGGCCGCATCTCCCACACCTTGTTGCAGCCGAACGGCGGCGCGCCGGTTGCGCCATCCGCGATCCGCGCCAAGACCAAGACCTTCGTGGGCGGCAGCTTTACCGACGTGTCCGAACCGCGGGCACTCGAGTTTTCCGAAATACCTGGAATCATCGAAGACTTCCGGCGCGGCGCAGCGAACGCGATCGAAGCCGGTTTTGACGGCGTCGAGATCCACGGCGCCAACGGTTATCTGCTCGACCAGTTCGCCAAGGATGGCACCAACAAGCGCACCGATGCCTATGGCGGATCGATCGAGAACCGCGCGCGCCTGATGCTGGAAGTCTCCAAGGCGGTTGCCGCGGAAGTTGGCGCCGAGCGCACCGGCATCCGCATCTCGCCGGTGACGCCGGCCAATGACGTCTCGGACTCCAACCCGCAGCCGCTGTTCGATCACATCGTCGACGGACTCAATGCGCTGAAGCTGGTCTATATCCACGTCATCGAAGGCGCGACCGGCGGGCCGCGAGATGTCGCACCGTTCGACTATGCGTCGCTGCGCAAGCGCTTCAAGCAGGCATATGTGGCCAACAACGGCTATGATTTCGCGCTGGCGAACAAGGTGCTGGAATCCGGTGCCGCCGACCTGATCGCGTTCGGCAAGCTGTTCATCTCCAATCCCGACCTGGTCGAGCGCCTGAAGAGTGGCGCAGCGCTGAACGAATGGGACAAGGCCACGTTCTACGGCGGCGGCGCGAAGGGATACACGGACTATCCGACGCTGGAGGCCGCGGAAGCGGCGCAGTAGCCGCGAACACCGCCGTCATTGCGAGGAGCGAAGCGACGAAGCAATCCATACTTCCGCAAGCGGAGAGATGGATTGCTTCGCTTCGCTCGCAATGACGGGAGAAAAGGACGACATCTCTCTCCCACCATCATTCCGGGGCGGCCCGCAGGGCCGAGCCCGGAATCCATTTCACGGCATCCTCTGCAGCACGATGGATTCTCTGATGTGCACTTGCACATCATAGCTCGCGCTTCGCGCGCCCCGGAATGACGAAAGGCCGGGATTGCTCCCGGCCTTTTGTCTCTCTCCGTCATGCCCGGGCTTGTCCCGGGCATCCACGTCTTCCCACACGCGCGGCGACGCGTGGATGGCCGGGACAAGCCCGGCCATGACGGCGTTGCAAGAGATCACTTCGCCTCGGCGCGCTTCGGCGGAGTGGCGGGCCACGACTTGATCAGGGTGTCGTAGTCGACCGTCTCGCCCTTCGGCTTCTCGTTGGCGAGCTTGCGCTGGGGCGCGATGGTGCCATCTTTCTCGGCCTTGGCGAACCAGTATTCCGGCTTCTCCTTCTTGTTCAGCTTCGGGCCGCAGGCGCCCTGCACGCCTGATTTCTCGAGCCGCTCCATCACCGAATCCTGGGCCGCGGCGAGCGCGTCCATCGCCTGTTGCGGCGTCTTCGCACCCGACGACGCATCGCCGATGTTCTGCCACCAGAGCTGGGCGAGCTTCGGATAGTCAGGCACGTTGTTGCCGGTCGGGGTCCACTGCACGCGCGCGGGCGAGCGGTAGAACTCGATCAAGCCGCCGAGCTGGGGCGCGCGCTCGGTGAACGACTTGTCCCAGATATCGGACTCGCGGATGAAGGTGAGACCGACATGGCTCTTCTTCAACGACACCGTCTTGGAGACGATGAACTGCAGATAGAGCCAGGCTGCCTTGCGGCGGTCCGCCGGCGTCGACTTCAACAGCGTCAGCGAGCCGGCGTCCTGATAGCCGAGCTTCATGCCTTCCTTCCAGTACGCGCCGTGCGGCGACGGGGCCATGCGCCATTTCGGCGTGCCGTCTGCGTTCATGACGGGAATGCCTGGTTTCACCATGTCGGCGGTGAACGCGGTGTACCAGAAGATCTGCTGGGCGATGTTGCCCTGCGCCGGCACCGGGCCCGATTCGGAGAAGGTCATGCCCTGCGCCTGCGGCGGGGCGTACTTCTTGAGCCACTCGAGATATTTGGTGATCGAGTAGACGGCGGCCGGACCATTGGTGTCGCCGCCGCGCTCGACCGACGAACCAACGGGGCGGCAGCCTTCCATGCGGATGCCCCACTCGTCGACCGGCAGACCGTTCGGGATGCCCCTGTCGCCATTGCCCGCCATCGACAGCCAGGCGTCGGTGAAGCGCCAGCCGAGCGAGGGGTCCTTCTTGCCATAGTCCATATGGCCGTAGACCTTGACGCCGTTGATCTCCTTGATGTCGTTGGTGAAGAACTCGGCGATATCTTCATACGCCGACCAGTTCACGGGCACGCCGAGCTCGTAGCCATACTTGGCCTTGAACTTGGCCTTGTAGTCGGGGTTGGTGAACCAGTCGTAGCGGAACCAATAGACGTTGGCGAACTGCTGGTCGGGCAACTGATAGAGCTTGCCGTCCGGCGCCGTCGTGAACGACTTGCCGATGAAGTCGTTGACGTCGAGATAGGGATCGGTGACGTCCTTGCCCTCGCCGGTCATGTAGTCCGACAGCACGATGGTCTGGCCGTAGCGGAAATGCGTGCCGATCAGGTCGCTATCATTGATCCAGCCGTCATAGACGTTCTTGCCGGACTGCATCTGGGTCTGCAGCTTCTCGACCACGTCGCCTTCCTGGATGGTGTCGTGCTTGAGCTTGATGCCCGTGATCTCGCTGAATGCCTTGGCGAGCGTCTTCGCCTCATATTCATGCGTCGTAATGGTTTCCGAGACGATGTTGATTTCCATGCCCTTGAAGGGCTCGGCCGCCTTCGCGAACCACTGCAGCTCCTTCATCTGGTCGTCCTTCGAGATCGTCGAAGGCTGGAATTCGCTGTCGATCCATTTCTGGTTGACGGCGTCGTCGGCGCGCGCCGGTGCGGCAACGCCCGCGGCAGCCACAAGCAGCGCGGCGGCGCTGGTCATCGCGAGCCAACGGCTCCTGGTCAGGTTCCTTCCTCTCAAGTGTCGCATGGCGGTTCCTCCGGTTATGGCGACAAATTAAAATCCAGGTCCGGGTTGATCCCGGATCTGCTCTTCTTCACTTCCTCAGACGGTGCGGAAAATCACAACGGCCGTGGCAAGCGAAATCAGTGTGGCGAGCCACAGGCTCGAAACCTCGACGCCCTCCTCCCCAATGGGCAGCGTGTAGATGGAGTCGGCGCCGACGAGCCCGATCCAGACGAGATGGATGACAGCGGCGAGCACCAGCGAGATGAAGAGACGATCGCCGCGCGTGGTCGGAATCCTGAGCACGCCGACGCGCTCGGCTTCGGGATAGGCGACCGCGAGCCAGGTCATCAGCGCCAGCGTCATGCCGAGCAGCGCAAAGAAGATCGCCGTCGGCAGCGTCCAGGCCATCCATGCGATACTTTCCATCGGGCGCCTCCTACACGCGGCCGAGCGCGAAGCCGCGCGCGATATAGTTGCGGACGAACCAAATCACGAGCGCGCCCGGGATGATGGTGAGCGCGCCGGCGGCCGCCAAGAGGCCCCAATCCATGCCGGCAGCGGAAACCGTGCGCGTCATCACCGCGGAGATCGGCTTGGCATAGACAGAGGTGAGCGTGCGCGCGAGCAGCAGCTCGACCCAGGAGAACATGAAGCAGAAGAAGGCGGCCACGCCGATGCCGCTTGCGATCAAGGGCACCAGGATCTTGATGAAGAAGCGCGGAAAGGAATAGCCGTCGAGGAACGCGGTCTCGTCGATCTCGCGCGGCACGCTGGAGACGAAGCCTTCGAGGATCCAGACCGCGAGCGGAACGTTGAAGATGCAATGCGCCAGCGCCACCGCCCAGGGCGTATCGAACAGGCCGATCGCCGAATAGAGATTGAAGAACGGCAGCGCAAAGACCGCGGCCGGCGCCATGCGGTTCGACAGCAGCCAGAAGAACAGGTGCTTGTCGCCGAGGAAGCGATAGCGCGAGAACGCGTAAGCCGCGGGCAGCGCCACCGAGATCGAGATCACGGTGTTGATGATCACATATTTCAGCGAGTTGATGTAGCCGGAATACCAGCTTTCGTCGGTGAAGATGCGCATGTAGTTCTCGATCGTCGGCTGGTGCGGCCACAGCGTCATGGTCGAGACGATCTCGCCGTTGGTCTTGAAGCTCATGTTGATGAGCCAGTAGATCGGCAACAACAGGAAGATCAGGAACAGCGAGATGATGAGGCGGCGCCCGGGAATCGTGCCCATCACACAGCTCCCTCTTTTTGCGGGCGCTCGGCGCCGGCATTGGTCATGACGGTGTAGAATACCCAGCAGACGATCAGGATGATGAGGTTGTAGACCAGCGACAGCGCGGCGGCCTTGCCGAGATCGAACTGGCCGAGCGCGATCTTGACCAGCTCGATCGAGATGAAGGTGGTCGAATTGCCCGGCCCGCCGCCGGTGACGACGAACGGCTCGGTATAGATCATGAAACTGTCCATGAAGCGGAGCAGCACCGCGATCAGGAGCACGCGGTTCATCTTCGGCAACTGGATCGCGCGGAACACCGCCCAGCGCGATGCGCCGTCGATCTGGGCGGCCTGGTAATACGCATCGGGAATCGACTTCAGGCCGGCGTAGCAGAGCAGCGCCACCAGGCTGGTCCAGTGCCAGACGTCCATCACGATCACGGTCGCCCAGGCGTCGAACTCGTTGGAGACGTAGTTGTAAGGGATACCCAGGCTGTTCAGCGTGTAGCCGAGCAGGCCGATGTCGGGACGGCCGAAGATCTGCCAGATGGTGCCGACCACGTTAAACGGGATCAGCAGCGGCAGCGCCAGGATCACGAGGCAGACCGCGACGGTCCAGCCCTCGCGCGGCATCGACAGCGCGACCACGATGCCAAGCGGGATCTCGATCGCGAGGATGATCGCTGAGAAGATCAGGTTGCGCCACAGCGAGGCGAAGAAGCGCTCGCCGAGGTCGGTCGTGGGATCGAGCAATTCCTTGAACCAGCCGACGCCGTTCCAGAAGAACTGGTTGTTGCCGAACGTGTCCTGCATCGAATAGTTCACCACCGTCATCAGCGGGATGATCGCGGAGAACGCCACCACCAGGAACACCGGCAGCACCAGGAACCAGGCTTTCTGGTTGACCGTCTTGTCCATCACGCAACCCCCTCGACCAGGCGGCTGTCGGCATAGACGTGCACATGCGCGGGATCGAACACGAGCCCGGCCATGTTGTCGGGCACCGAAAATCCCGGCGGCACACGTGCCGCGAATTTGGAATCGCCGACGCGCACCCGCGCAAAGCGGATCGTCGATCCGCTCGATCGTCGCCGCGAGCAGGCCGGAGGCGGGCGGCGCGATGTCGACGAATTCCGGCCGCACCCCGATCTCGATTTTCGCGTCCGCGGGCAGCACGCCGTAATTGCGGTGCAGGCCGATGGTGTGGCCATCGATCCGCGCTTCGCGCCCATCGACGTGAGCCGGCACGATGTTCATGCCGGGCGAGCCGATGAAATAGCCGACAAAGGTGTGCGCGGGCTTATCGAACAGTTCGGCCGGCGAGCCGCTCTGCACCACGCGGCCGTCATGCATGACGACGACGGTGTCAGCGAAGGTCAGTGCCTCCGTCTGGTCGTGGGTGACATAGATCATCGTGAGATCGAGCTCGCGGTGCAGCGCCTTCAATTTCGAACGCAACTGCCATTTCAATTCGGGGTCGATGACGGTCAGCGGCTCGTCGAATAGGATCGCGGCGACGTCGGATCGCACCAATCCGCGGCCGAGCGAGATCTTCTGCTTGGCATCGGCGGTGAGCCGCGTCGCCTTGCGGTTAAGGTAGGGCGCAAGGTCGAGCAGCTCCGCGATCCGCTTCACGCGCGCTGATATCTCCGCCTTCGGCACGCCGCGGTTCTTCAGCGGAAAAGCCAGATTCTCGCCGACCGTCATGGTGTCGTAGATGACCGGGAACTGGAACACCTGCGCGATGTTGCGCTTCTGCGTCGACAGCGGCGTGATGTCCTTGCCGTCGAACAGGATCTGTCCGCGCGACGGCGTCACGATGCCTGAAATGAGATTCAGCAGCGTGGTCTTGCCGCAGCCGGAGGGGCCGAGCAGCGCATAGGCGCCGCCCTGCCGCCAGGTCATCGTCACCGGCTTCAGCGCGAAGGATTCCGGCGGCGCGTCATTGCCGCTGTAGGAGTGCGCGAGATCGACGAGGTCAATGCGGGCCATGCGCCATCTCCCTCAATTCCGGCCAGGGGCTGCGACCAGGCGGTCGGCCAAGTCGAACACGAAGATATCGTCCGGATTGAGCGCCGCGTTGAGCGCCTGCCCGGGCTCATATTCATGTACGCCGTGCAGCACCGCGACCCAGTTGGCGGAGCCGTGCTGCAGGTGGACAAAGCTCTCGGAGCCGGTGATCTCGGTCACCGTGACGGTCGCCCGGAAGGTATGGCGGCCGGTGGCGTGGCGGCCGACTTCGAGCTGGTGCGCACGGAAACCGACGCGATAGGCGCCATCGGCAAGGCCCAGATAGAGTCCGGCCGTTGGCGCCTGCATGCCGCCGGGATAGTGCACAGCGCCGTTCTTCTTTTCGATATTGACGATGTTGAGCGGCGGATCGGAATAGACTTGGGCGACGCGCAGCGTCTCGGGCTGCCGATACACCTTCCAGCTGGCGCCGGCCTGCAGCACGCGGCCTTGCCACATGCAGATGGTGTCGCCGCCGAGCAGCAGCGCTTCCGAAGGCTCGGTGGTGGCGTAGATGAAGATCGCGCCTGACGCCTCGAAGATGCGCGGCAGTTCGGTGCGCAATTCCTCGCGCAGCTTGTAATCGAGATTGGCGAGCGGCTCGTCAAGCAGCACGAGGTCGGCGCCCTTGACCAGTGCGCGTGCAATCGCAGTGCGCTGCTGCTGACCGCCGGACAATTGCAGCGGCGTGCGCTTCAGGAACGGTTCAAGCCGCAACAGCTTTGCGGCATCCGCCACGCGCTTGTCGATCTCCTCGCGCGGCCGCCCCTGCACACGCAAGGGCGAGGCGATGTTCTCATAGACCGAAAGCGAGGGATAATTGATGAACTGCTGATAGACCATCGCGACCGAGCGCCGGCGCACGTCGATGCCGGTGACATCCTTGCCGTCGACCAGCACGCGGCCGGTGGTCGGCTTGTCGAGGCCGGCGAGCAACCGCATGATCGAGGTCTTGCCCGATAGCGTCGGGCCGAGCAGCACGCTGAGCGTGCCGCGCTCGAGCGTCAGCGAGACATCGTGGATGGCCGGGATGCCGTCCACGGTGCGCGTGACGTGGTCGAGCGAGACACTCATGGCCGTCCTCCCGCTTCGCGTAGCGGACGTTCGCCGGACAGGCCATGAGCGGCGATCCATTCGTCGAGCGCCGATATCTCGGCGGCCGACATCCTCAAACCCAATTTGGAGCGGCGCCAGACGATGTCTTCGGCGGTCAACGCCCATTCGTTCGCCATCAGGTACCTGACTTCGCTTTCCGTCAAGGTGGCGCCGAAGGACTTTCCGAGATCGCCGATCGATTCCGCGCTGCCGAGTACTTTTGTCGCACGCGTGCCGTAGGCATGCGCGAGCCGGCTCGCATGCGCCGCCGACAGGAACGGATAGTCGCGCACCAGTTCCGCAGCGAGCGCGTCGACCGCGGAGACATCCATCTCGCCACCGGGCAGCGGCGCCTTGCCGGTCCAGCCCTCACTGGCTTTTGCACTGGGCAAGTAGGGCGCAAGCCGCTCCAGCGCTTCTTCGGCCAATCGCCGGTAGGTCGTGATCTTGCCGCCATAGATCGAGAGCAGCGGCACGCCGCCGGGCGTATCGAGCTCGAACACGTAGTCGCGCGTCGCGGCCTTTGCCTCGCTCGCGCCGTCATCATAGAGCGGGCGCACACCGGAATAGGTCCAGACCACATCCTCCGGCTTCACCGGCCTCGCCAGATACTCGCTGACGGAGGCGCAGAGATAGCTGATCTCCTCCTCCGTCGCCTTCACCTTGGCGGGGTCGCCGTCGTAGTCGCGGTCGGTGGTGCCGATCAGCGAGAACTCACCCTGGTAAGGAATCACGAAGACGATGCGGCCATCCGCGTTCTGGAAGATGTAAGCGCGGTCGTGGTCGTAAAGCTTCTTCACGACGATATGAGAGCCCTGCACAAGCCGCACTTTTGCGCGCGCGTTGACGCCGGCGCCCGAAGCAAGCACCTCCTCGACCCAGGGACCGCCGGCATTGACCAGCGCCCGCGCCCGCACCGTCCGCCGCGCGCCGCTGCCGTCGTCCTCGACCGTGACATTCCAGAGGCCGTCGGCCTGCCTGATCTCGACGGCACGGGTGCGCGTGCAAATCTCTGCCCCGCGATCGGCCGCATCGCGCGCGGTCAGCACGACCAGCCGCGCGTCGTCGACGAAGCAGTCCGAATACTCGAACCCTTTGACGTAGCGATTCTTGATCAGGGGCTTGCCGACCTCGTCGCGGGTGAGATCCACCGTCCGTGTCGGCGGCAGCAGGTGCCGGCCGCCGATGTGATCGTAAAGGAACAGCCCGAGCCGGAGCAGCCAGGCCGGGCGCAGGCCGGCGTGGTGCGGCAAAACGAAACGCAGGGGGCGGATGATGTGGGGCGCGATCTGCCAGAGAATCTCGCGCTCGATCAGGGCTTCGCGGACCAGGCGGAACTCGTAATATTCGAGGTAGCGCAGCCCGCCATGCACGAGCTTGGTCGACCAGGACGATGTCCCGCTCGCTAAGTCATTCATTTCGCAGAGGAACACGGAATTACCCCGGCCCACCGCGTCGCGCGCGATGCCGCAGCCGTTAATGCCGCCCCCAATGATTGCGAGGTCGAAAATCCGATCCAACAGACGCTTCCCCGGCCGCACGCGTTCGCTTTCGGCGATTTCGCTTTCGGATTTGATTAGATCACAAAGGAAAACGAAAGCAAACCGAAAATGGGGAACCGGGTCTACGACTTGGGGATGAAGGATAACGGGTTCTGCAGCGGGGCCTCATCCTTCGAGACGCGCGTTCCGCGCCCCTCAGGATGAGGGGCAGACGGCTGTGCCAGGGCCGTCATTGCGAGGAGCGATAGCGACGAAGCAATCCATGCCGCAGCAAGTGGCGGGATGGATTGCTTCGCTGCGCTCGCAATGACCGGGGAGAGAGCGGCGCGCTCGCATCTATCTCCTCAGCCTGAGGAGCCTGCGAAGCAGGCGTCTCGAAGGGCGAGGCCACCGGCGGTGCTAGACGCTTCGCAGTGTCACCGGTGCGGGCTCAGGCGCGGTGTCGTCGATATCGGCGGCCGGCTTATCCATCGCCACGACCACCTCGATGCCTCTGCTGTGGCAGATGTTGGCGAGTCCCGCCGGCAATTCGGTGTCGGTAATAAAAGTCTGGATCTGGCTGATATGGGCGATGCGGACCGGGGCGCTGCGGCGGAGTTTTGTTGAGTCCGCCACCAGCATCACGTTGCGGGCGTTGGCGATGATGGCCTGGGCGACCTGGACTTCGCGATAGTCGAAATCCAAAAGCGCACCCTCCTCGTCGATCGCCGACGCGCCGATGATCGCGTAGTCGACCTTGAACTGGCCGATCAGTTGCGTCGCGGTGGAGCCGACCACGGCGCCGTCGGCACGGCGCACGGTGCCGCCTGCCACCACTACCTCGATGCGGGGATGGCGATAGAGCAGCATCGCGACATTGAGGTTGTTGGTGATGACGAGCAGACCCTCATGCGAGGTCAGCGCGCTCGCGACCTCCTCCGTCGTGGTGCCGATGTTGATGAAGAGCGAGCAGCCGTTCGGAATGCGCGCCGCAGCCGCTGTCCCGATCGCCTTCTTCTCCTCGGCGGCGACGAAGCGCCGCGCCTCATAGGCAAGATTTTCCACGCCGGACGCGATGATCGCGCCGCCATGGATGCGCGTCAGCGAACGGCGGTCGCAGAGATCGTTGAGGTCCTTGCGGATGGTCTGCGCGGAGACTTCGAAACGTTTTGCCAAGTCCTCCACCATCACGCGGCCAAAGGCGCGCGCGAGGTTGAGGATTTCGGTCTGGCGATGGGTCAATACGGGCACGGCGGCACCTTGCGGCATCGAAAGCCGCATGCTGCGGCGGTTTGGCGCCAAGGTCAACGCAGGAGACGTCGCCGATTAAGGCGTCATTGTCTCCAGGCGTCGTCCCGGCCTTGAGCCGGGACCCATAACCACAGGCCTATGTAGTGTGCTCCGCTGCAACTACTTGCTCATGCCACACACACACGATTGTGGTTATGGGTCCCTGCTTTCGCAAGGGAAGACGGAGAGACCGTCCTGGAATCTATGATGCCAGCTTCAACTCGCCGTCGGCGAGGCGGCGGGCGGCGCGTTCGGCTTCGCGGGCGTTGCGGAAGACCTGGCCTTCGAGCCGGTTGAACTGATGACTGGCTGCGAAGAAGCGATAGCCACGCTCATCGCGTACGACGATTCCGGCCGGATTGGAGCCGACTTCGATTATGTAGGTATCAGACATTCCCAGTCCCGATTGAAGTGCGGGCCAATAACGGGAAGAGAGCCTGATTGTTCCTCAGGCCTCGCCGCCGTGTCATGCGAAAACCGATGCTTGGCGCCACGAAATGACCGCACTTGCTCGGCCCTCCGAGCACCGAATCACCTGCTTTCGCGAGAGGTGGGATACGAGCGGCTGATAACAATCATGTGTAAGCGATGAGACGTCCAGATCACAATCCGATTTGAGATCGGATCGTGATCTTATCTTTGTTTGAGCATGATCTCCGCGCAAACGCTCCGCGTTTGTCGCAGGGAAAACCGGCTGCCACTTTTCCGGACCATGCTCTACGTCGCAAGCGTCGCGCCATCGCGCTGGATCGGCTGCGGATTGCCGTGGTCGTCAATCGAGACGTAGGTAAAATTGCCGTCGGTCACCAGGATCGATTGCCGCTCTTTCCGTCGCAGCACCCAGGCTTCGAGATGGACGGCGATCGAGGTGCGACCGATCCGCACAAGGTTGGCGTGCACCGAGACGAGATCGCCGACATAGACGGCTTTACGAAAATTCATCGCCTCGATCGCGACCGTCACGGTGCGCGATCGCGCGACCTTCGAGGCGAACACGCCG
The DNA here is from genome assembly GCF_055229415.2 of Bradyrhizobium sp. Leo114. Lineage (NCBI taxonomy): Bacteria > Pseudomonadati > Pseudomonadota > Alphaproteobacteria > Hyphomicrobiales > Nitrobacteraceae > Bradyrhizobium > Bradyrhizobium sp. Leo114. Next base: position 15,951 of record NZ_JBUYEN020000052.1, read on the forward strand.
CCACCGAGATCCATCTGGCTCAGCAGCCAGCCGCCGAAGATGTCGCCATTGGCGTTGGTATCCGCCGGCATCGCCAGCGTGCGGATGCAGAGATCGCCTTGCGGCTCGTTTTGTGCCAGCGGAACTTTGGTGTCAGTCACTTGAAACTCTCCCAGCCGGCGTCGGGCGCAAAACGGCCGCCGAATTTTTGCTCGAGTGCCTGCAAGGCAGACACCACATTCTCGACACCGCGCGTGCGGGCGTAGTTCAGCGGACCGCCGCGGAACGGCGCATAGCCGGTGCCGAAGATCATGGCGCCGTCGACCACGTCGGCATTCTCGACGATCCCCTCGCGCAGGCAGGCGACGCAGACGTTCGACATCGGCAGCACGAGACGATCGATCATTTCCTGTGTCGGTTCGGTGGCCAATGCCGGAGCTGTTTGCTCCCGCTTGCCGTCCTTCCAGACGTAAAAGCCCTTGCCGGTCTTGCGGCCGAGCTCGCCCTTGGCGACCTTCTCGCGCAGCCACGCCGGTGTCGGCGGCAAGAGGTCGCCGAATTTCGAGCGCAGCATGTCGCCGACATCGAGGCAGATGTCGAGGCCGACCTGGTCTGCAAGCTCGATCGGGCCCATCGGCATGCCGAACTTCTTTGCCGCCGCATCGATGACTGATTTGTCGACCTTCTCGTCCAGCAGCAGCATCGCTTCCAGCATGTAGGGCGTCAGCGCGCGGTTGACGAGGAAACCCGGCGAGCTCTTCACGGGCAGCGGCAGGCGGTCGATGGCGCCGACGAAAGCGAGCGCCTGCTTCAACAGCTCGGCGTCGGTGCCGTCATGGCTGACGACCTCGACGAGCTGCAATCGCGAGACCGGATTGAAAAAGTGCAGACCGAGCAAGCGCGCGGGCTTTTCCAGCGTCGCGCGCAGATCCTGCAGCGGGATGCTGGAGGTGTTGGTCGCAAGAATTGCGCCCGGTTTCATCTTCGGCTCGATGCCGGCATAGACCTTCTGCTTCAGCTCGAGCTTTTCCGGCACCGCCTCGATGATGAGATCGGCATTACGCACGCCCTCGCCGTCCATATCCGGGATCAGCCGATCATGCGCGTCGCGCACCTCCGTGCGCTTGCGGATGATCTTCCCATAGAGATCATTGGCGCGTTTGATCGCGCTTGCGATCGGCTCCGGCTTCATGTCCGACAGCGTGACGCGCAGATCCTGCCCTGCGCACCATGCCGCGATATCGCCCCCCATGGCACCGGCGCCGATGACGTGAACATGCGCGATCCTGTTGCCGCCTCCTGCGAGCTTCTTCATCTGCTCGCGCAGGAAGAAGACGCGGATCAGGCTCTGCGCTATCGGCGTCACCATCAATTCGGCGAAGGAACGCTTCTCGGCCGCAAGCATCGCCTGCTTTTCGCTGCCGTATTTTTCCCATAGGTCGATCAGCGCGTAGGGCGCGGGATAATGCGCCTGCGGCGCGGCCTTGGCGGCCTCGCTGCGCATGCGGGAGGCGAGAAAGCCGCGCACCGGGCCGAAATTCAAGAGCGTGTTGACCGGCCCGGGCCTGGCGCGCTTCATGCGGCCGAACACGGCGTCCTTCACCGCGTTCCTGACATGACGCTCCTGCGTTACCGCATCGACCAGGCCGAGCGATTTGGCGCGGCGCGCATCGATGGTCTTGCCCGTCAGCATCAGGCTCATCGCCTGCATCGGGTTGACGAGCTGCGTGAAGCGCGCAGTGCCACCTAAGCCGGGGTGCAGGCCGAGCATCACCTCGGGAAAGCCGAACCGCGCGCCATCGATGGCAATCCGCGACTGGCAGGCCAGCGCGACTTCTAAGCCGCCGCCGAGGCAGAAGCCGTGGATCACGGCGACCGTCGGCACGCGCAGCGCTTCGAGCCGGTCGATCACCGCATGCGCTCGGCCGATCTCGGCTTGGACCAGACGCGCATCGCTGGCGCCCCGGAATTCGTTGACATCGGCGCCGGCGATGAAGCCGCTTGTCTTCGCCGAGCGGATGACGAGGCCGGTCGGCCGCTGGCTTTCGAGCGCGGCCAGCACCGCATCGAATTCCTTGAGCACTTCGGCGTTCAGCGTGTTGGCGCTGGCGCCTTCATGGTCGAACAGGAGCCAGGCGATCCCGTCGCCATCGCGCGTCAGCTTGAAATGCTTGTAGGGACCGGCTTCCGGCGCGGGCCCGAGTTCGAGCACGCGGCCGGCAAGGACGTTCATGATCTGCGAATCCATGATCACACCGTCTCTATCAGCATGGCGCCGCCCTGCCCGCCGCCGATGCATTCGGTGGCGATGCCGCGCCGCGTGCCGAGCCGCTTCATGGCGTTGACGAGATGCAGCACGATGCGGTTGCCGCTGGTGCCGACGGGATGGCCAAGGCTGATCGCGCCGCCATCGACGTTGAGCTTCGCACGATCAATTTCGCCCGCCGCGCCGTCGAGACCGAGGATCTCGCGACAGAATTTTTCATCGTTCCAGGCCGCAAGGCAGCCGAGCACCTGCGTCGCAAAGGCCTCGTTCAACTCCCAGGTCTCGACGTCCTGCAAGCTCAAGTCATTGCGCTTCAAGAGCGCGGTCACCGAGAGCACGGGTCCGAGCCCCATGATGCTAGGATCGAGCGCGGCCCACTGGCTGTCGAGGATGACGGCCTTAGGCTTCAGCCCGTGCTTGGCCACCGCCTCCTCGGAAGCGAGGATCACCCAGGAAGCGCCGTCGGTGATCTGCGAGGAATTGCCCGCGGTGACCTGGCCCCATGGGCGCTCGAACACCGGCTTGAGTTTTGCCAAGGTCTCCGGCGTCGAGTCCGGGCGGACGCCGTCGTCGTGATCGTAGAACCTGCCGTCGCGCGAGAACGAGGTCTCGACTTCGCCCTTCAGCCAGCCTTCGGCTTGCGCTTTCGCCAGACGGCGGTGACTCTCTGCGGCGTAGGCATCCGATTGTGCGCGGGTGATGCCGAAGAGATGGCCGACGACCTCGGCTGTTTGCCCCATGTTGAGCTCGGTGATGGGATCGGTCAGCCCGCGCTCCAGGCCGATGATCGGCTTGAAATAGCCGGGGCGGAGCTTGAAGAAGGCGGCGATCTTCGCACCCATGCCCTTGGCGCCGGCGAGGCCAGCGAACCAGCGCACGCCGGCGTTCGACCAGACCAGAGGCGCGTGGCTAAGCGCCTCGGCGCCGCCGGCGAGGATGAGATCGGCTGTGCCTTCGCGGATATAGCGATAACCGGTGTCGATCGACTGCATGCCGGAGCCGCAATTGATCTGCACGGTGAAGGCGACCATCTTCTCGCCCATGCCGAGCCGGAGCGCGGCGACACGCGCCGGGTTCATCTCGTCGGCAATGACATTGACGCAGCCGAGGATCACCTGATCGAAGGCATCGGGCGCGAACGGCTGCCGCGCCAATAGCGGCCGGCCGCATTGCACGGCAAGGTCAACAGGCGTGAACGGTCCTGGACCGGAGCGCGCCTTCAGGAACGGCGTGCGGCTGCCGTCGACGATAAAGACCGGTCGCGCCATCAGCTCGCAGCCCTCTGCTCTCCCAATTCCTGGAAGAACTGATGCACGTCGGCACCCTTCCTGTAAATCGGCGACAGCGCCTCGGGCGCGAAATCGTCGACCTCGATCACCGCGGCGACCGCCGCGCGGGCGGCTATGAGCTTGTCGGCATCGGATTGGGTGATGACGCCCTTCCTCACCGCTTCGTGTGGATCGCGCAGGCGCGCGGCGCGCATGTGCCTGGCGATATCCTCGGTCGCGGTGAACAGGCGGAAGGCCTTCTCCAGCCGCGCCACACCGCCGTCGTCTTCGACGAAGGCCAGATCGGGCGTGATGCGATCGCGCGCGGCCGACGGCTCCAGCACCAGCGCGGCGCATTGATGCACGACGCGGTCGGAAGGCCCGAGCACGCGCGCCCCGAACGGCTGGATCAAGAGCTTCAGGAAGCCTGCAATGAAGCGGTTCGGCAGGTTGGCGAGGATCTCCGCAAAACGGTTCTCGATGGTCTTGAAGCCGCTCGCCATGCACCATTCGAGCGCGGCGAAATCTTCCTTCTGTCGGCCTTCATCCTGCCAGCGCTTGAGCGCGGCGGAGAGCAGATAGAGCTCGGAGAGGATGTCGCCGAAACGGGCCGAGAGCATCTCCTTGCGCTTGAGCGCGCCGCCGAGCGTGAGCAGCGCCATGTCGGCGCAAATCGCAAAGGCCGAAGAGTAGCGCGAGAGCTGGCGGTAGAATTTCGTGGCGTCGCCCGCATCGGGAGCCGGTGCGAACAGGCCGAAGGTCCAGCTTCGCCCCATCGCGCGGAACATGGTCTTGAAGGTATGGCCGATATGCTTCCATAGCGCCTTGTCGAAGGCGTCCAGGCCCTTGGCACGGTCGGCTTCGCCAAGCGCGGCCATCTCCTCGAGCAGATAAGGATGGGCGCGGATCGCGCCCTGGCCGAACACGATCAGATTGCGGGTGAGGATATTGGCGCCTTCCACGGTGATGCCGACCGGCACCGCGCGATGCAGATTGCCGAGATAGTTTTGCGGGCCGTCGATCACGGCCTTGCCGCCATGGATGTCCATGGCGTCGTCGATCGCGATCCGCATCCGCTCGGTGGCGTGCAGTTTCATGATGCCGGAGATGACAGCGGGATGATGGCCCGCGTTCAGCGCGGCGCAGGTCAATCGCCGCGCGGCGTCGAGCAGATAGGCGGTACCGACGATGCGGGCGAGCGGCTCCTCGACGCCTTCGAACTTGGAGATTGAGATGCCGAACTGTTCGCGGATGCGGGCATAGGCGCCGGTGGTGCGCGCGGCATAGGCGGCGCCGGCCGCCGACAATGACGGCAGCGAGATGCCGCGGCCGGCGGCGAGCGCCGTCATCAGCATCTTCCAGCCTTGTCCAAGGCGCTCCTTGCCGCCGATGATGTAGTCGAGCGGGATGAAAACGTCGTGGCCCCGGTTCGGGCCGTTCTGGAACACCTGCATCGCCGGCAGATGGCGGTGGCCGATCGTAACGCCGGGCAGATGGGTCGGGATCAGCGCGACCGTGATGCCGAGCTCTTCCTGGTCACTGAGGAGATGATCGGGATCGTAAGCCTTGAAGGCGAGGCCGAGCAACGTGGCGACCGGTCCGAGCGTGATGTAGCGCTTGTGCCAGTTGAGGCGCAGGCCGATCACCTCAACGCCCTCGAAATTGCCTTTGCAGATGATGCCGGTGTCGACCATCGAGGCCGCATCCGATCCTGCTTCCGGGCTGGTGAGGCCGAAGCACGGGATGTCGTGGCCCGAGGCCAGACGCGGCAGCCATTTCTCCTGCTGCTCTTTGGTGCCAAAGCGCATCAGCAGCTCGCCGGGGCCGAGCGAGTTCGGCACCATCACGGTGACGGCGGCGGTCAGCGAGCGCGAGGAGAGTTTTCGCACCACCTCGGAATGCGCATAAGGCGAGAAGCCGAGGCCGCCGAATTCCTTCGGGATGATCATGCCGAAAAATTTTTCGCGCTTGATGAAGTCCCAGACCTCGCGCGGCAGGTCGCGCCACTCCCAGAAGATCTTCCATTCGTCGAGCATCCTGCAGAGCTCGTTGACGGGGCCGCTCAAGAAGGCCTTTTCCTCGTCCGTGAGTTCGGCTTGGGGATAGGCGAGCAGCTTCGACCAATCGGGATTGCCACTAAAGAGGTCGGCATCCCACCAGACATCGCCGGCTTCCAGCGCCTCGCGCTCGGTGTCCGACATGGTCGGCATCACGCCGCGGGCGAACCCAAAGATCGGCTTGGTGACGAAGTCGCGACGGAAACTCATGGCGGTATCCTCATGATCGGCGGCGCGTTCCAGCATATTTTAGCGGAAAGTGGCCGACAGAAGTGAACACTTCGCTGGCAAATTGGCGCGAATTGACGCGGTCGATATAACGACCGAAGCGCGGTGCCAGTTCCCGGGATGAGCTTCGTAGCCCGGATGGAGCGCAGCGCAATCCGGGGTTATCTCGCAAACGGATTCGATTATCCCGGGTTGCGCTGCGCTTCACCCGGACTACGCATCTACGCGTCCCACCTAATCCGGGCGGACCATCTCGAACATGGCCTCAGGCCGGATCTCGAAATAGTCGCCGCGGCGGCCGGCGCGGACGATGGGGCGCGCGGCGGCGGTCTGGTAGACGCCGTCCTTGATCATGGCCTTGTCGATGTGGACGGCGACGACTTCGCCGAGCGTGAGCCAGGCCTGCGCCTTCTCGCCATTGGCGCCCTCAAGCTGGACGATCTGGGTCAGCTTGCACTCGAAGGACACGGGACTCTCCGCCACCCGCGGCACGTTGACGATCTTGCTGGGCGCCGCTGTCAAGCCGGCGATCGTGAACTCGCTGACATCACGGGCGACGTGGGCGGCGGTCTCGTTCATCTGCTTCGCCAGATCCATGGTGGCGAGATTCCAGACGAACTCCTTCGTCTCCTGGATGTTGGCAACGCTGTCCTTCCAGGACGTCGAGGAAAAGCCGATGATCGGCGGGACGTAGCAGAAGCCGTTGAAGAAGCTGTAGGGCGCGAGATTGACGTGGCCCTTGGTGTCGCGCGAGGAGATCCAGCCGATCGGGCGCGGGGCGATGATGGCGTTGAAGGGATCGTGCTTGAGGCCGTGGCCGTTCTTCGGCTCGTAATAATGCAGGTCTTTCGCGGTCACGCTGGGCTCTCTCTGTTGTCTGTAGCCCAGCTTACTTACCACGCGGCGAGAGACCCGCGATCACAAAATCGATCATCTGGTCGATGGTCGGGCCCGGCTTGGTGGCGCATTGGGCGATCATCTGCGGGTGGAAGAAGCGTATCATCGCGGTGCAGGCGCACAGCGAGGCGAGCTGCACGTCCGGAGCCTCGAACTCGCCGGAAGCCGCTCCCTGCCCGATCACCAGGCCGATGGTGGAGGCGATCATTTCCATATGGGCCACGCAGACGCCCCAGTCCTCCTGCATCGCGATTTCGACCATCTCGTGCAGCTTGGAGTCGCCAACATAGCGCTCGGTGTTCATGCGGTTGACGGTCTTCATCAGGTCGCGCAGGCGTGTAGCCGCCGGCCCCTGTGCCTGCGCGATCCGCTGCGCCTCGATTTCGACCTCGCCCATCAGCGTCCGCGCCACGCCCTCGTGAATCGCCTTCTTCGAATCGAAGAAGCGATACACGTTGGCAGGGCTCATCCGGAGCTCCTTGGCGATGTCGGCGACGGTGGTCTTCTGATAGCCGATCTGACGGAACAGCCGTTCGGCCACCACGAGAATCCGCTCCCGAGTGTCACTCTCGATATGTTCCGAAACCAGCGTCATCTGTGAGGACTCAATTATGTGTTCACTGTTCAACTATTCAGCGGCTTCAGCAAGCGGAATTGCCGGGCGTGCATTGCCGTCATGCTGCGCCGCCGAAGCGGCTTCCTCGCCCGCGCCGCTCTCCTCCAGGCTCTTGCGGAACCATAGGGCATAAAGGCCCGGCAGGTACAAGAGCGTCAGGAAGGTCGCGACGAACAGGCCGCCCATGATGGTGATCGCCATCGGGCCCCAGAACGCCGACCGCGACAGCGGGATCATCGCCAGGATCGCGGCCAGTGCGGTCAACACCACCGGGCGGGCGCGGCGGACCGTGGCCTCCACGATCGCCTCCTTGCGTGTCAGGCCGTGGGCAACATCGGTCTCGATCTGATCGACCAGGATCACGGTGTTGCGCATGATCATGCCGGCGAGCGCGATCAGGCCGAGCAGCGCCACGAAGCCGAACGGCTGGTTGGCGACGTTCAGGCCCAGCGAAGCGCCGACGATGCCGAGCGGCGCCGTCAGGAACACCAGGATCAGGCGCGAGAAGCTCTGGAGCTGGATCATCAGCAGCGTCAGCATCACCAGCACCATCATCGGGAAGAGCACGAAGATCGAGGCATTGCCCTTGGCCGATTCCTCGAACGCGCCGCCCGGCTCGATCCGGTAGGCCGGCTCGAGATGGTTCTGGATCTCCTTGAGCTTGGGCGAGATCTGGTTGGTGACATCGGGTGCCTGTACGCCGTCGACGACGTCGGAGCGCACGGTGATCGCCATGTCGCGGTTACGCCGCCACAGGATTGGCTCCTCATGAGCATATTCGATTTTGGCAATCTGCTGCAGCGGCACCGCGACACCATTGCGTGAGGTGATCGTGAGATCGCCGACGCGCCCCAGATCGAGCCGCTCGGACGGCACGGCACGGGCGACCACGCCGACCTTCTCGATGCCGTCGCGGATGGTCGTGACCGGCGCGCCCGAGATCAGCATCGACAGCGCCTGCGAGACCTCCTGCGGGGTCAGCCCGAGCGCGCGGGCACGGTCCTGGTCGACGACGAGCTTCAGGTAGGGCGACTGCTCGTTCCAGTCGAGCTGCACGTCCTTGACGTTCGGGTTCTGTCGCATGATGTCGCGCACCTGATAGGCGATATCGCGCACCTTCTGGGCGTCGGGACCGATCACGCGGAACTGAACGGGGAAGCCGACGGGCGGGCCGAAATTGAAGCGGTCGACGCGCACGCGCGCCTCGTTCAGCGCGCCATTGGCCGCCGCATTCTCGATCTTGGCCTTGATGCGCTCGCGCGCCTCGACGTCCTTGGACAGGATTACGATCTCGGCAAAGGCCTCGTTCGGCAGTTGCGGGTTGAGGCCGAGCCAGAAGCGCGGCGAGCCCTGGCCGACATAGGCAGTGTAGGTCGCAATATCCTTGTCGCCCTTCAACAGGTCCTCGGCCTTCTTGACGGCCTTCTCGGTCACGTTGAAGGCGGTGCCTTCCGGCAGGCGGAGCTGCAGGAACAATTCGGGGCGCTCGGAGAGCGGGAAGAACTGCTGCTGGACGTGGCCGAAGGCAACGATCGAGGCGACGAACACGCCGACCGTGGACGCCACCACCGTGATGCGGTGATTGACACACCACTGCACCACCGCGCGCAAACCGCGGTAAAGCCGGGTCTCGTAGATCGCGTGCGGATCGTGGTTATGATGCACCTTGATGTTGGGCAGCAGCTTCACGCCGATATAGGGCGTGAAGATCACCGCGACGAACCAGGACGCGACCAGCGCGATCGCAACGATCCAGAAGATGCCGCCGGCATATTCGCCAACCGCCGAATTGGCAAAACCGATCGGCAGGAAGCCGGCTGCGGTGACCAGCGTGCCCGTCAGCATCGGAAACGCCGTGGATTCCCAGGCGAACGATGCGGCGCGCATGCGGTCCCAGCCCTGCTCCATCTTCACCACCATCATTTCGACCGCGATGATGGCATCGTCGACCAAGAGGCCGAGCGCGATGATCAGCGCGCCCAAGGTGATGCGGTGCAGGTCGAGCGACATCGCGTTCATGACGATGAAGACGATCGCGAGCACCAAGGGCACCGACAGCGCCACCACGATGCCGGTGCGCCAGCCGAGCGCGAGGAAGGAGACGAACAGCACGATCGCGAGCGCTTCGACGAAGGAGTGCACGAACTCGCTGACCGCATGCTCGACCACCTTCGGCTGGTCAGCGATCTGCTCGACCTCGATGCCCTGCGGCACCGCCTTCATGAATTCGGCGGTCGCCTTCTCGACGTCCTTGCCGAGCTCGAGGATGTTGGCGCCCTTGGCGGTGACGATGCCGATGCCGATCGCGGGCTTGCCTTCCTGGCGCACGGTGAAGGTCGGCGGATCGACGAAGCCGTGGGTGACGGTTGCGATATCGCCCAACCGGAACACGCGGCCGTTGCTCTCGACCGGGGTCTCAGCCACCGCCTTGGCGCCGTCGAGCGCGCCGGTGACGCGCAGCGGCACGCGCTGCGAGGACGTCTCGACCGTGCCGGCCGGGGTGACATTGTTCTGCTTGGCGAGCGAGTCGAACAGCGCCTGCGGGGTGATGCCGAGCGTAGCGAGCTTGGCGTGGGAGAACTCGACATAGATGCGCTCGTCCTGGGTGCCGTAGAAGTCGACCTTGGTCACCCCCGGCACGCGCAGCAGCCGCTGGCGGAAGCCTTCGGCCGCCTTTTTCAACTGCGCGTAATCGGCGCCGTCGCCGGTCATCATATAGAGGATGGAATCGACGTCGGAGAACTCGTCATTGACGACGGGACCGAGGATTCCCTGCGGCAACTGGCCCTGCACGTCGACCAGCTTCTTGCGCAGGAGATAGAAGAGATAGGGCACGTCCTTCGGCGGCGTCGAATCGCGGAACGTCACCTGCATCGCCACAAAGGCCGGCTTGGAATAGGTCTGCACCTTCTCGAAATACGGCAGTTCCTGCAGCTTCTTCTCGATGGGATCGGCGACCTGGGTCTGCATCTCGTTCGCAGTGGCGCCCGGCCACATCACGGAGACGTTGACCACTTTCACCGTGAAGAACGGATCCTCGGCGCGGCCAAGCTTCTGATAGGAGAAGTAGCCGGCGGCGGCGAGCGCGATCATCAGGAACAGGATCAGGGTCGGATGGCTCACCGCCCAGCCCGACAGGTTGAAGCGCTTCATGTCACCCTCCAATATCCAAAACCGTTTACGGCCGACGGATCAGAACGACAGCGACGCCACGACGCGGACCTTCTGGGCCGGGTCGAGCTTCTGCACCCCGAGCGCCACCACTTTCGCGCCCTCCTCCACGCCGCCTGCGATCACGACGCAATTGCTCTCATAGGCCTTCACCTTGACCGGCTTCAGCGTGATCTCGCCGGCGTCGCCCACGACATAGAGCGAGGGCTCGCCGCCCTGGCTGTACAGCGCCGACAGCGGCAGCTTCGCCACGCGCTCGGTATCGGTATCGGCGAGCGTCAGCGTCGCCGTCATGCCGAGCGAGACGTCGTCGCCGGCTTCCGGCAGCGAGAACTTGGCGAGATAGGTGCGGGTTGCCGGATCGGCCGAGGGCGCGACCTCACGGAGCTTTGCGGCGTACTTCTTATTGGCCTCCGACCACAGCGTCACGGTGGCGACGCCGGTCTTGGCGCGGCCGAGCAAGGTCTCGGGGATCGCGACCACCGCCTCCTTTTCGCCGAGCCGCGCAACGCGGATTGAGGTCTGGCCGGCGGCCACGACCTGGCCGGGTTCAATCAGGGTCGAGGTGACGACACCGCGGGTGTCGGCGACGAGCGTCGCATAGGAAAGAGAGTTCTTAGTCAGTTCGACCGAACGTTCGGCGCGGTTGAGGCGGGCGCGGGCCTCATCCGCCGCGGCGCTGCTCTGGTCCAACTGCGCGTCCGTAGTCCAGCCCTTGGCCCGCAGGTCCTTGGCGCGCTTCTCGGCGGCCGCCGCCTGCGCCAGCACGCCGGTGGCGGCGCGCAGTTCGGCTTCAGCCTGCTCGGCCTGCAGCTTCAGATCGACTTCATCGAGGGTGGCGAGCGGCTGGCCGATATCGACGGTCTGGCCGACTTCGACGAGGCGCTTTGCGACCTTGCCAGCGACCCGGAAGCCCATGTCGCTCTCGATGCGCGGCTTGATCGTGCCGACAAAGCTGCGCTCGGGGGTCTCGGCCTCATAATGCACCATGGAGACCAGGACCGGACGCCCGGGATCGGCTTTCTCGGCGACCGTCTCGTCGCAGCCGGCCAGCGAAATCGCCGCCGCCGCCAGCAGCGCGCCAGCTAAAAGCTTGTAATAATTTGCGAAAATAGAACGGGCGAACATCGGTCTCTCCATCGGGCTGATGTCTAATGAAGACTATCGATTGAGCACTGACGAATGTCAATAATCGTCAGTGATCAACACTAAATCGTGAGTTTGGGCATGGCCGATTGACTGCGGGCAAAGGGGGTCGCGATGGCGGGTAGCCCGGATGGAGCGCAGCGCAATCCGGGGTTCTGGCCGTATGGATAGACCAGCCCCGGATTGCGCTGCGCTCGATCCTGGCTACGGCATGTCCGATGGCGAAGCTGCGCTACTTCGCGCTGGCGAATTCGGTCTTGGTCTCGTGGCCGCCGAGGAACGTGAGGAGGCCGGCGGCGAGCGGCAATAGCGACAGCACAAGCAGGCCGGTCGAGGTGTTGCCGGTGGCGTCCTTGACCCAGCCGATCAGATAGGGGCCGCCGAAGCCGGCGAGATTGCCGATCGAATTGATCAGCGCGATGGCGCCGGCCGCCGCGGTGCCGGAGAGCCAGGCGGTCGGCAATGTCCAGAACACCGCGAAGGTGCAGAAGATCCCGATCGCCGCGATCGTCAAGACGACCATGGTGATGATGGGATCGGTGAGGTAGCTGGAGACGCCGAGCGCGAGCGCCGTGAGCAACAGCGGCCCGCCGACATGGGCGACGCGCTCCCGCCTGGCGTCGGAGTGCCGCGCCCACAGCACCATTGCGATGGTGCCGAACAGATAGGGGATCGCGGTGACGAAGCCGGTCTGCGCGTTGGTGAGGCCGAAGGCTTTCACGATCTGCGGCAGCCAGAACTGCATGCCATAAAGCGCGCCGACGAAGCCAAAATAGATCAGGCTCAACGTGATCACCTTGGGCGAGGACAGCGCCTCGCCGAGCGTGAAATGCCTGACCGCCTGCTTGGCCGCGGCCTCGGCGTCAAGCTTTGCCTTGAGCCACGCCTTCTGCTCCGCGGTCAGCCAGTTCGCCTTCTCCGGCCTGTCGGTGAGATAGAACCAGGTGACGATGCCGAGCAGGACCGAGGGGACGCCCTCGATGATGAAGAGCCACTGCCAGCCCCTCAGCCCCATCACGCCGTCAAGCCCGAGCAGAAGCCCGGAGATCGGAGCGCCGATCACCGTGGACACGGGAACGGCGACCGCAAACGCGGCCATGAAGCGGGCGCGGTATTCGGCCGGATACCAATAGGTCAGATAAAGGATGATGCCGGGGAAGAAGCCGGCTTCCGCCACGCCGAGCAGGAAGCGCAGCACAAGAAAACTCGTCTCGCCGCTGACCGTCGCCATCAGCGCCGAGATCACGCCCCAGGTCACCATGATACGGGCGATCCAGCGGCTGGCGCCGAATCTCTCCAGCGCGAGATTGCTCGGCACCTCGAAGATGAAATAGCCGATGAAGAAGATGCCGGCGCCCCAGGCAAAGACCAGCGGCGAGAACTTCAGGTCCGCGTTCATGGTCAGCGCGGCGAAGCTGAGATTGACGCGGTCGAGATAGGAGAAGAAGTAGGCCAGCACCAGGAACGGGATCAGGCGCGCCGAGATGGCGCGGATGGTCGAGGTCTCGATCTCGCTCTTCGCACTCGCGGCGGTGGCAAGCGTGGTGGTCTGGCTCATGGGTGTCCCCCCGAGGGCTGTTATTGCTATTGCCTGGGGGTTTTGAGCATCAGGCGCACGCTGTCAATCGGAATTGTGACAAGGATCTCCGCGGGGTGCGGCGCGCACGGCCTCGGGTGCGAACTTGCGCCGGGCGCGGACCTGAGCTTTAGCTCCGTCTCCCACCAGGCTTGCCCGCTCATGATTGTCCGCGTCCTGCTTTGTCTTTCGGTCACCATTGCCGGGCTGGCGCTGCGCCGGTTCGGCTTCGGCGTGGGGCTCCCAGCATTCGTCGTGAAGTATGGCGGCTCGCTATTGTGGGGGACGATGGTGTTCTTCCTGGTCGCGATTGCCGCGCCGGGATGGGCGCGGCGCACAGTGCCCTTGATCGCGCTTGCGATTGCGGTGGGCGTGGAATTGTTTCGGCTGGTGCATACGCCGTGGCTCGATGCCTTCAGGCTGACGACCGCCGGCGCGCTGTTGCTGGGCCGCATCTTCTCGGCATGGAATATCGTCGCTTATGCCGCCGGGATTTTGCTCGGCGTGGCGCTGGATCGTTGTGCGATGCCAATCAAGCTACGTAGGGCGGACTAGCGAAGCGTAATCCGCCGCCACCGCTCTCGTCATTCCGGGGCGATGCGCAGCATCGAACCCGGAATCCATGGCGCCACCTGGGCATGTGGCGCGATGGATTCCGGGCCTGCGCCTGGCGGCGCATCCCGGAATGACGGGGAGAGTTGGCGCGAGGCCGACCGCTACCGCCGTGCTTTCCGAGTCTTCTTTGCGGCCTTGGTCTTCTTCGCGGTCTTCTTGGCCGCCTTGGCCGAGCGCTTCTTGGCGGATTTCTTGCCGGCTTTGCTGGCCGACCGTTTCCTCGCGGCCTTCTTTGCCGCGGCCGCCGTCCGTCTTGCGCTCGCTGGCGCCGGCTTGGGTGCGGCGCGCCGCTTGCGCGGCGGGGCCGTTGCCATCGGCGGCACCATCGGATCGGAAACGAGGCCGTCGGCGGCGAGCGGGACGTAGGTCGCCGTGCGCTCGTCAGCTTTCGTGGCCTCTTCGTCCGGCTTCAATGCGCCGCCGGCGGTGCTGGCGACGCCCTTCACTGTGTCCGTGATCTTGTCGAGAATTGATTTATCCTTGCCCATAATGCCTCCCTGAAATTAGTTGCAATAAACTAACCGGCCGGGAGGCCGCGGGTTCCCGAGACGAAACTTGGAGCCATGTAGGGCGGATTAGTTAGTTAGGTTAGCTACTCGCCGTAGTCATTCCGGGGCGATGCACAGCATCGAGCCCGGAATCCATGGCTCCGCCGGCGCACGTGGCCCAATGGATTCCGGGCCTGCGCCTTGCGGCGCATCCCGGAATGACAGCGGAGAAAGTGGCGAACGGAATCCATCCGTTATTGCGCGCCAATCGCTCTGCGCGTCCTCAGTTGGCGAGTTGGAAGCGCTCGAATCTATGCAGTTCTTCCTCGATGCGGGGCTTGAGCTCCTTGCGGGCGCCTCGCTTGGCGGCGCTGCCGACCCAGCTCCATTTCTGCATCAGGAGCTTCTTGTTCGCCCGGTCGGTCTTCAGGTCGATGGCGGCGACGATCTCGTCGCCGACCAGGACCGGCAGCGCAAAATAACCGAACAGGCGCTTTTCCTTCGGCACATAGGCCTCGAAACGGTGGCCGTAACCGAAGAACAGTTCGCTGCGCTTGCGCTGGATGATGAGCGGATCGAAGGGCGAGAGGATGTGGACCAGGGTTGGATCGCCCTCACCCGCCGGCTGCAGTGCCTCAGGGCGCGCCCAGTGCTCCTGCTTGCCGGCGCCTTCGAGCGCGACCGGCACCAGTTCGCCTCGCCGCAGGCGGGTCTCGATCAGGCGCCGCACCGGCTTCTTGCTGGGCGCATCGAGATGGCAGATCGAATCCAGGCTGACCACGCCCTGCGACCGCAGCGCGCGGTCGAGCACATAGGCGGTGATCTCGCGCGCCGAGGCCGGCTTCGGCGGCTTGTCCCAGCCGAAATGCCGCGCCATCAGATCGTAGGTCTTCAGCATGCCGTTGCGCTCGCTGATCGTGAGGGCACCGGTGTAAAAGGCGAGCTGCAGCGCACGCTTTGACGGCTTGCGGCTCTGCCAGAGATGCTCCTTTTCCGCCAGCACGTCGTCGTCGATGTCGCGGATGGTGAGCGGTCCCTGGCGGATCAGGCGCATCACCTTGCGCATGTCGGCGGGCGTAACCGAGTTGAACCATTTGTGGCCCTCGCGCCTGTGCTGCCGCATCGCCGGCAGGAAGTAGCGCAGATCCCCGGCCGGCACATAAGAGAGAGCATGGGTCCAGTATTCGAACACGCTCCTGTCGACGCTCTGGGCGTGACGGAGATCGGCGCGGCGGTAGTCGGGGATGCGGCTATAGAGGATGTGATGGTGGGCACGCTCGATCACGTTGATGGTGTCGATCTGCACATAGCCGAGATGCTCAACCGCGGCGGCCACGGCGGCCGGCCCATCGCCAAACGGCACCGGCGTGTCGAGCCTTTGGGCGCGCAGCCAGATGCGGCGGGCGTCGATCCTGCTCAGAGGATGGGATGGAATCGGGCGGGGCATTGCCCGCAATGTAGTGCATGATCCGGAAAAGTGGACACTGGATTTCCGCCCTGCCAAAGCCAAGCGTTTGCGCGAAGACGATGATCATGGATTCCCGACCACGGGACGCAGGCAAGGAAAAGGCCGCGCCAGGTGGCGCGGCCCAAGCTCGGTGGTCGGTCTTGTTTACTTGGCCGCCTGGGCCTCCAGGTAGTGCTTGCAGGCGCCGCGCATGTTGCCCTTGCTCATCTCGCTATTGGCCTTGCTGATGCTCTTGGCCATCGCCGCCTTGCCGGGCCCTTCCGGCATCGTGTTCATCGAGGCCGTCGATTTGGCCATGTTCTCCGTGGTGCAGGCCACCGGCTTGGCCAAGGCAGGCGCAAAGGCAACAGCCGAGAACGCAGCAGCCAGGATCAATCGTCGCATCGGAAAAATCTCCCTTGGAATGAAACCGGCGTGACACCGGCCAATACAGCACGCATTGGCTCGCGGCCGCGTTTCCGGCGGAAAGCTATTTTTCCTGTATTGCAGTGGGATGAAGCAAAGGCGAACTGCGACCAGCGGTCGCGGTCGTGAGCCGATTTGCTACGAGCCAGGAGATTGCCGAGCTCGCCGCGACCGAGCTGCAGATCGCCCTCGAAATCCATTCGCCGTAGCCCGGGTGAAGCGCAGCGCAACCCGGGGATGCTCGCTGCGTGGCGAGATGAACCCGGATTACGCTTCGCTGCATCCGGGCTACGTCACGGGCTTGTCGAGCATTTCCCTGATCCTTGCCGCGAGCACGGTCTGCGTCAGCGGCTTCTGCAACAGCGATACGTCGTCGTCGGGCCGATCCTCGCCGCCGACGGCGTTGCCCGCATAGCCGGTCATGAACAGCACCTTCAGGTCAGGCTGGATACGGTGCAGTTCATCGGCCAATTCGCGGCCATTCAGGCCGGGCATGATGATGTCGGTGAGCAGCAGGTCGACATGGAACCGCCCGCCCTTGAACAGCGCCAGCGCGGCCGAGCCATCGGCGGCCTCGCGGACTTTGTAGTTGAGGTCCTGCAGGGTCTCCACGAGGAAGGACCTCACGCTGGCCTCGTCCTCGACCACCAGGATCGTCTCATTGCCGGCGCTGCCGACGACCGGGACGACGTCCTCCTTGACGGGGACGGCGGTTGGAAGAGGCGGCTGGTAGGCGGGCTTGAGATCGGGCGGCTCGCCCCGCGCATGGGTGAGGAGTTGCTGCGTCAACACCGCCGCCCGCTGTGCACTGTTGGAGGCATTGCCGATCACGCGCGCCAGCCGGTCGCGCTTGGCGCCGCCGTCCGATTGTACGCTGCGCGCGGCGATTTCGAGGTTGCCGCTGATGACCGTCAACAGATTGTTGAAATCGTGCGCCACGCCGCCGGTCACCTGCTGCGACTGTCGCAGCAAGTCCTCGGCCTCGCGGAGCTGCGACGGCGAGGGCAGCGCCAAGAGCTTCGGCAGCAGCGGCCACAGCATGGCGGCGGTGACGATGGAGGCGGCGGCCGTCAACAATTTGGCGATGCCCTCGATGCCGTAGATCGGCACCCAGAGCGTGACGATCGACAGCACATGGGTGAAGCCGCAGAACAGGATGAAAAGCGCAAAAGCCCAGAAGACCCAGCCGAACGCGACGTCGCGCCGCTTCGACACGAAGATGACCAGCGCTATGGGGATGGAGAAGTAGGCCGCCGCAATCACCGCGTCGGAGATGACGTGGAGCCAGATCAGCCCAGGCTCGCACAGCAGGCACATTCCGTGCGGGGAAAGCGTTGACGAATCGAAGAGACGCTCCAGCATGATGGTCGTTCCACTGCCCTTGACGCAAATCGATGGACCTACCTTTGCATGCAAAAATCCATGAGCCGTTACGGCCCGTCAAGCCTGCCGCGACATCTCAGATCCAGCTTCGGAACAGCATCAGGTGATTGAAGGCCGCCGTCGAGGTGCCGATGAAGGCCGCCGAGATCGGCAGCATGACCGCAAAGCCCAGCGCACCGATGGCGACGAAGGCCCATAACAGCCAGCGCGGAGTGCCGGCGCGGGTCAGCGCGTAGACCAGGGCAAAACTCGCGGTGGTCGCGGCCGGCAGGTAGTAATAGATGAAGCCGAGCGTGCGCGGCAGCAATGCCCAGGCGAGATAGGGACCAAAATAGAACGCGAGCACCAGGAACGCGTCCGCCCGCCGCACCACGATCCAGTCGCGCAAGGCTACGGTGAGCGCGGCCAGCGCCGGCCACAGAATCAGGGGATTGCCGAGGAGGACCACCGCGGCGATGCTGTTGTCGCCGAGCTTGTCGAAGAGATACCAGACCGGACGCACCAGGAACGGCCAGGACGGCCAAGAGCTCATATAGGTGTGGCCGGCGATCGCGGTCGTAGTGTTGTCGGCAAAGATGCGGCGTTGCGCCTCCAGGATATCGGGAAACGAAAATCCGTACAGCGGAACAAAGCTCGCGAGATAGACGATCGCGGGCAGCAGCGCGAAGCATGCGGCAAAGTGATGGGGACGAAAATCGGGCCAGAGGTCGGGCTGGTACCAGTCCTCCGGCTTGGGATCGGCGAACCGCGTGCGCGAGCCTTGCATCAGCCGAATTACGGCGACGATGGCGATGCAGGTCGCTAGCACGAACAGGCCGCTCCATTTGCAGGCGGCAGAGAGGCCGGATGCGATCCCGGCAAGCGCAAAGTAGAGCTGCGGCCGAGCCTGCCTGAAGCCGTGGGCGAACGCCGCAATCGCGAACAGGCCGAAGGCGAGCGCGAAAATATCCAGCATCGCGATCCGCGACTGCACGAACAGCATCTGGTTGAATGCGGCGAGCAGCGTTGCGGCGATCGCCGACGACTGCCGGGCGAACAGGGCCAGTCCGCCGAGATAGACCCCAACCAGCACCAGCGCTCCGAACAGTGCGGCGGGATAGCGCCAACCGAACGGATTGTCCCCGAACGTCCTGATCGACAGCGCGATGAACTGCTTGGCGAGCGGCGGATGCATCGGGTTGAGCATCGGCTCTCGTATCACCGGCTCCAGCATTTGCCGCGCCGCCGGCACGTAATGCACCTCGTCGAAGTAGAATTTTTCCGGCGCGCTGACGCCGATCAGGAGCAACAGATGCGCGACGATGAAGATGATGAGCGCAGTGAGAACGGTGCGCGCGGACGAAATGGAAGGTGATTTTGGCACGATGTCTTCGGCGATCGTGGTGCAGCAAGGATGTCAATTGTGAGCGCCGCCGATTCTTCTGTCCATCGCATTGAACGTATTTCGCGCCGATCGTCACCAGGAAACGGCGTTGTAGGACTCAGACGCGTAGGGTGGGCAAAGCGAAGCGTGCCCACCATCCACGTTCGGTGCAAGAAAGGTGGGCACGCTGCGCTTTGCCCACCCTACGCATCTGCGCGGATTATGGCGCTGACTTCCCCTCATACGCGCGGCGCAAGCCTTCGATGTCCAGCTTGACCATGCCGAGCATGGCTTGCATCGCGCGCGCTGCGCCGGCCTTGTCCGGGCCGCCAAGATATTTGGGTAGGACGCTCGGCACGATCTGCCAGGGAACGCCGAAGCGGTCCCTGAGCCAGCCGCATTGCTCGGCCTTGCCGCCATTGGCGAGCAGTGCGTCCCAGAGCCGATCGACCTCGGCCTGGTCCGCGCAGTCGATCACAAACGAGGCAGCGTAGGTGTATTCCATTTTCATCCCGCCGTTCAGCGCCATGAAGCGCTGACCAGCCAATGTGAACTCCACCAACAGCACTGTACCCGCTTTGCCGGCGGGACCATCGATGATGTTCTTCTGGACCGTCTCGATCCGGGAATCCGGCAACAGCGAAACGTAGAGCTTGGCGGCTTCCTCGGCTTCGCCGTCGAACCACAGGCAAGGGGTAATCTTGGACATGAGAAACTCCTCTACGCGATCGACGATCAAGCGCCAGCGGTCGCGGCTTTGGCGGCCGCTTCGAGATCCATCCACATCACTTCCCAGATGTGGCCGTCCGGATCTTCGAAGCTGCGGCCGTACATGAAGCCGAAATCCTGCTTCGGCCCGGGGTCGGCACTGCCGCCGGCGCCGGTGGCCTTGCCAACCATGTCGTCGACGGCGTCGCGGCCGTCGGCGGAAAGGCAGATCAGGACCTCGCTCGACGTTTTTGCGTCAGCGATCTTCTTCGGCGTGAACTGCCGAAATTTGTCATGTGTGAGCAGCATGACGTGAATGGTGTCGGAGAACACCATGCAGGAGGCGGTATCGTCGGAGAACTGCGGATTCTTGGCGGCGCCGATCGCCTGGTAGAAGGCGGTCGCGCGGGTGAGGTCGCTGACCGGCAGGTTCACGAAGATCATTTTGGACATCAAGGGCTCCTTTGCATGGGGTTCGGCCCAAGGACGGATGGGCGGGCGGGAGTCCGACAAGGGGGGTGCAAAATTTTTTGCGGCAGGAACCCCACCCGTCATTGCGAGCGCAGCGAAGCAATCCATTTCGCCACCTGCGAAGACATGGATTGCTTCGTCGCTGCGCTCCTCGCAATGACGGTGGAGAAAGTCGCGTCATTACGTCGCGATCGGCGTCGGCATGGTCAGGAACGAGCGCGTCACATGCCAGAATAACTGCCGGTTGATCGCGAGCACCACCGAATGAGCGGTCCCGGGGAGGATGACGAACTGGCGATCGCCGTTCGGCAGCCGGTTGAAGAATTCTTCGAGATCGGCGACGGTCGCAATGCCGTCATATTCGCCGCGGACCAGCAGCACCGGCGCCAGCACCTTTTCCGGATGCACCACCGGCAGGTTGGCGGTCATGTCGAGATAGGTGCCGGTCGGGATCTGGTCGCCGAACTGCAATTCCGCATCCGCGAGCGCTTCCATCACCGCGGGGTCCGAGGTGCCGGGCTTGTCGCGGGTCGCGATCGAGCGGATCATGTCGCGGTCGCGCTTGCGCATATTGTGCGAGCGGAAATAGTCGAGCTGTTCGGCGCGCTTTGTCAGCGTCGGCGATCCCTCGCCCTTGTAGGTGAAGGCCGCAAACACCAGCCGATCGATGCGCTCGGGCGCGGCCATGGCGTAGGCGCCGGCGCGCAGCGCGCCCGAGGACTCGCCGATGAAATGGTATTTCTGCCGGCCGGTCGCACCGGCGATGACCTCGACGGCGGCTTTCAGGTCCTCGACGCCGCTGGCGATATCGGAATTGCCCGAGGTGCGACCCGACTTGCCGTAATTCTCGTGATCCATGGTCCAGCAGTCGAAACCATAGCGGGCGAATTCATTCATCACGGAGTATTCGCCCTTGCCGGGCACGCTGACGTCGAACACGCGCGAAGTCACCGACGAGCCGTGAACGAAGAACACCACTGGCCGCGACGGCTCCCCGGCCTTCGGGGCGCCGATCCGCTTGCGGTACATCCAGAGCGGAACATCGCCCTTCTTCGCCCAGTATTCGCTGCTCCAGATCTCTTCGCCTTGCGGCGGAACCGGCGTCTCGGCCCGCAGCGGCGACGCGCCGATTGTGCCGACGGCCATACCGGCGCCGATGCCCTTGATGACCGTGCGCCGTGGGACCCTGTGTTCGGAACGCGCCATCGCTTGTCTCCCCGGTGGTTTCGGATTCTCCGTCCGATCGTTGCTCACGACTTTAGCAGCGTTGGCGCGGCGTTGCGAGAGAGCTGAAGATAATCGCGCTGTACGCACGCGTTGCAAAACTCGACGCACGCGTTTGTGAACATTGCCGCGGGAAGAAGTCGCGGACGCTTTGCAAAACTGAGCCTAGTCTTTGCCGCCGCCAGACCGGAGAAAACCCGGCGCAATCAGGGAGCACTTCATGAGCAGCAATCTCACCGAAGAAGAACTTGCAGCTTTGATGCCGTCGGAACTTTGCCAATATCCGACACCGATCCCGACCCAGATCGTCTCCAGCGACGAATTCTATCCCGACCCGCAGAACGAACGGCAGCGCGAGGTCGAGGCGCGGCTGCTCGCGATGGCCGATGAGATCGGCATCAAGCAAGGCATGGACCGCCGGAGATTCTTCCAGACCGCAGCGGGCATGGCGGCCTCCTTCGTGGCGATGAACGAGGTCTATGGACCGCTGTTCGCGGTGAGCAGGGCCGAAGCCGCGACGCCGGCGATGGCGCAGGAACGCGCGGACGCGCTGAAAGACCAGTTCATCATGGACATGCACACGCATTTCCTGCGTGACGACACCCGCATCATGGGCTTTGTCGAGATGCGCAAGGCGGTCGGCAAGGCCGGCTGGAACAAGCAGCTCAGCGACCACGAGCAGACCATCGAGGATCTGAAGTTCAACAACTACAAGAAGGAGATGTTTCTCGATTCCGACACCAAGATCGCGCTGATCTCGTCGGCGCCATCGGACATCGAGCAGGACTGGTTCCTGACCAACGAGCAGATGGCGGACGCGCGCAAGAAGATCAACGACGAGGCCGGCTCGCGTCGGGTGTTCTGTCACGCGATCTTCACGCCCGGCCAGCCCGGCTGGCTCGACAAGCTCGATGCGGCGCTGGCGCTGAAGCCGGAGTCCTGCAAGGGCTACACGATCGGCGACAACACCCACAAGGAGATCAGCCGCTATCCGTGGCGGATGGACGACGAGAAGGTCGCCTACAAGGGTTACGAGAAGATGTTGAAGGCGGGCATCAAGAATGTCTGCGTGCACAAGGGACTGTTCCCGCCGGGTATCGAGAAGCAATATCCGAACCTGCGCGGCTTCGCCGACGTCGCCGATGTCGGGCAAGCCGCGAAAGACTGGCCGCAGCTCAACTTCATCATCTATCACTCCGCCTATCGCCATGTCGGCGGCGACCCCAAGGTGGCGCTCGCCGAATTCGAGCGCACCGGCCGCATCGCCTGGACCAGCGACCTCGCCGACATCCCCGCGCAGTATGGCGTCAACAATGTCTATGGCGATGTCGGACAGTTGTTTGCCACCACGCTGGTGGCGGAGCCGAATGTCTGCGCCGCGCTCATGGGTACGCTGATCAAGGGACTCGGCGTCGACCATGTCTGCTGGGGCTCGGACTCGCTCTGGACCGGCGCACCGCAATGGCAGATCGAGGGCTTGAGACGACTCGAGATCCCCGAGGTGATGCAGAAGAACTTCGGCTATCCGCCGCTCGGGCCCGCGGACGGACCGGTGAAGCGCGCGATCTTCGGCGACAACAATGCGCGGCTCTACGACATCCAGCCCAAGCGCGCGATGCTGGAATTGAAGGGCGACCGCTTCGCGATGATGCGATCCGAGTACGAGAAGGCCGGCGTGGAGCCGTCGAACATGCGCTACGGCTACGTGGTGCCGAACGGGACGATTGACCACCGCGTGTTTGCGTGAGCTTCAAGCTCACCGTCATTCCGAGCGCAAGCGAAGCAATCCATCTCACCACTTGCGGAGGCATGGATTGCTTCGTCGCGGAGCCTGTCATCGGGCCCGCCAGAGGCGGGACCCGTTGGCTCCTCGCAATGACGGGGCAATTGTTATTCAGGACTCTCTCTTCCGACGCTGTGGCGCGAGATTCCGGGCTCTCGCTTCGCGAGCCCCGGAATGACGGGAGAGCGCATGGCGTCTTTGAGTTATCATGACTTGTCTATTCGCACGGTGATCTTGCATCACGCCTGCGTCAAGGTTGCAAAATCCGGCCCTTGGCTTTTGACATTCCTGAGAAGTCAGCCTTACGAATAGACGACCACGGCTGTGTTGAAATAGTCGGAGCCCTTCGCCATGGAGCCTGCTGTTCGTCTGTCACCCGGCTCGATCAATGATGGCCGCACGAGCGTCACGGATGACGCCGCCCTCCTTAAGCGTCTTTCCGGTATCGTCGGAAGATCCCATGTGCTGACCGGCATGGAGAGCACCCGCAGATTCTGCACGGGCTTCCGTTTCGGACATGGTTCTGTAGTCGCGGTGGTCCGTCCCGGCACCCTCGTGGAGCAGTGGCGGGTGTTGAAGGCCTGCGCGGCCGCGAACAAGATCGTGATCATGCAGGCCGCCAATACCGGCCTTACCGGTGGCTCGACGCCCGACGGCGACGACTATGACCGCGGCATCGTGCTGATCAACACCATGCGGATCACCGGCATCCATCTTGTCAACGAAGGCAAGCAGGTGGTGTGCATGCCCGGTACGACGCTCTACCAGCTCGAGGACCGGTTGCGGCCGCTGGGACGGGACCCTCATTCCGTGATCGGCTCGTCCTGCATCGGTGCCTCCGTGTTCGGCGGTATCTGCAACAATTCAGGCGGCGCGCTGATCCACCGCGGCCCTGCCTTCACGCAGCTCGCCCTGTTCGCCCGGCTGGATGAGGCCGGCGACGTTCATCTCGTCAACCATCTCGGCATCGATCTCGGCAATGATCCCGAGGCGATGCTGGAAAGGCTGGAGAAGGGAGCCTTCACGGAAGCCGACGTCGCAAACGATCCGAACCGGCTGGCGTCCGACCATGATTATGCGACGCATGTCCGCGACATCGAGGCGCCGACCGCTGCTCGCTTCAATGCCGATCCGCACCGGCTGTTCGAGGCATCGGGCAGCGCCGGCAAGGTGATGCTGATGGCGGTGCGGCTCGATACCTTCGCCAAGACCGCGCGAACCGGCGCCTTCTATATTGGCTCCAACGATCCTTCCGAACTCGAGACGATCCGCCGGCACATCCTGGCCAACTTCAACTCGCTGCCGATTTCCGGCGAATATCTGCACCGCACAGCCTTCGATATCGCGGAAAAATACGGCAAGGATACTTTTCTCGCGATCCACTATCTCGGCACCGCTTGGCTACCGCTGCTGTTCGCGATCAAGGGACGCTTTGACGGCATCTGCGAACGCCTGTCCTGCCTGCCGAGCCACCTCAGCGACCGCATCATGCAATTCGCAAGCTCGCTGTTTCCGCGTCACCTGCCGAAACGGATGATGGAGTATCGCGATCGCTTCGAGCATCACCTGATCCTGCAAATGGGTGATGACGGCATCGAGGAAGCGGCTCAATATTTGAAATCGATCTTTCCCTCAGAGAACGGCGACTTCTTCACCTGTACCGACGACGAGGGCGCCAAGGCGATGCTCCACCGCTTCGCCGCCGCAGGCGCTGCGGTGCGTTATCGCGCCGTCCACGGCCGCGAGGTCGAGGACATCGTTGCCCTGGATGTCGCGCTCCGCCGCAACGACGAGCAGTGGTGTGAAAGCCTGCTGCCCGACATCGACGCAAAGCTTCTGCACAAGCTCTATTACGGCCACTTCTTCTGCCACGTCTTCCACCAGGACTACATCGTGGCGAAAGGACATGATTGTCCGGCGATCGAGGAGCAGATGTGGAAACTGCTCGATCAGCGCGGCGCCGAATATCCGGCCGAGCACAATGTCGGCCATCTCTATCACGCAAAGCCTGCGCTGCTAGAACACTACAAGGCGCTCGACCCCTGCAATGCCTTCAATCCCGGGATTGGGCGAACCACCAAATGCCTGCATTGGAAGACCGGGCTTGACACTGGCCCCGCCGCGGCGCCGAAGATCAGCGCCTCCTGGACTTCTTGAGCCGACCGAGCCGTCAGCAATGATAGGCTGGACTTTTCAAACCACGCCGCCCAGCTATGATCGTCGAATGATCGATGCATCGCTGATCTCGGGTTTTGCGGCACTCGCCGGTGCCGCCATCGGAGGCCTGACGTCGGCAACGGCCGCCTGGTTCACCCAGCGCGCCATGGTGCAATCGCAATGGTCTGCCGGCGAAAATCTGCGCCGGCAGGACATCTATCGCGAATTCATCGAGATCGCGTCAAAATGCTACATCGACGCGCTCCAGCATGAGAATCCCGACGTTCCGGATCTGGTCGGGCTTTATGCCAAGATCTCGCGGATGCGGGTGTTGTCATCCACCGAGATCGTTGACGAGGCCGAACGGGTTGCGCAGAGAATCCTCGATACCTATGCCGAGCCGGACAAGAGCTTCGTCGAGATGCGAGGCATGGTCAAAGACCACACCATCGACCTCCTGCATGGGTTCAGCAAAGCGTGCCGGCGGGAGTACGAGCAGTATCGATCGCGGCAATTCTAGAGTACCGCTCCGTCACTTCTTCTCATCCGGATGCCGGTGCACCGGATCGACCCACAGCACCGTCTCCGGCTTCTCCACCGGCTCGATGTCGAGGTTGATCGCGACCGCCTCGCCGTCGCTGCGGACCAGCACGCATTCGAGCACTTCGTCCGGGCTGGCGTTGATCTCCTGATGCGGCACATAGGGCGGCACGAAGATGAAATCGCCGGGGCCGGCTTCCGCCGTGAATTGCAGGTGTTCACCCCAGCGCATCCGCGCCTTGCCTTTCACGACATAGATGATGCTTTCGAGATGGCCGTGATGGTGCGCGCCGGTCTTGGCGTCGGGCTTGATGGTGACGGTGCCGGCCCAGAGTTTTTGCGCGCCGACGCGGGCAAAGTTGATCGCGGCCTTGCGGTCCATGCCGGCTGTCGACGGCACGTTCGGATCGAGCTGGTTGCCGGGAATGACGCGAACGCCGTCATGCTTCCAGCGTTCGTCGTGATCGTGGGAATGCGAGTGGTCGTGGGTGCCGCTCATCTCTGCTGCCTTCAAAAGACTATCGCGGTAACGCTATAGAAACTCGCGGTCATAGGCCAGATGAAACAGCTCGTCATGGCCGGGCTTGCCCGTCTTCGCTATCGCTTCGCCGGACTGACACTGGAGTGCCCGGCGAAGCCTCGGCGTAGCCGGGTCCCGGCCATCCACGCGCTTTCGGGCGACCGGCCAAGACGTGGATGCCCGGGACAAGCCCGGGCATGACGGAGAGCGAGAGCTGGGCCTCTACTTCACGGCCAGCAATTCGACGTCGAACATCAGCGTTGCATTCGGCGGGATCACGCCGCCGGCGCCGCGCGCGCCGTAGCCCAGATTGGGCGGGATGATGAGGGTGCGCTTGCCGCCGACCTTCATCGTGGCGACGCCCTCGTCCCAGCCGGTGATTACCTTGCGCTGGCCGATCGGAAATTCGAACGGCTCGTTGCGATCCACCGACGAGTCGAATTTCTTGCCCTTCTGGCCGTTCTCGTAGAGCCAGCCGGTGTAGTGCATGACGCAAATCTGGCCGGGTTTCGGGAAAGCACCGGTGCCCTCCTTGGTATCGATGATCTGCAGTCCTGAAGGTGTCGTCACGGTCTTTCCTGCTGGTTGGGCCAATGCCATCTTCGACATGGCGGGAACGGAGATCGCGGCCGCGACGGCAGCGATGGTCTTGACGATGGTACGTCGGCTGGAGCGCATCGCAACTACCTTCTTTACGTAGGGCGGCACGTCTCTAACGCAAGGCAGGCGATTTCCCTAGCTCTTTTTCGACGCGCTATACCTCGATCTTTTCCAAACGCACCGGCAATCTCCGGATGCGCTGACCGGTGGCGTGAAAGATCGCGTTGCAGACGGCCGCGTTGGTGCCGACATTGCCGAGCTCGCCAAGCCCCTTCACGCCGGCCGGATTGATCTGCGTGTCCTCCTCCGAGAGCAGGATCACCTCAACGTCAGGAATATCGGCGTTCACCGGCACGAGATAGTCGGCGAGATTGTCATTGACGTAGCGCGCATAGCGCTCGTCGAGCTCGGTCGCCTCATGCAGCGCGGAGGCCACGCCCCAGATCAGGCCGCCCATCAGCTGGCTGCGCGCGGTGCGCGGGTTCATGATGTGGCCGGCGGCAAAGGCGCCGAGCACGCGCGGCACCCGGATCTCATGCGTGAAGCGGTTGACGCGCACCTCGACGAAGTCGGCGCCGAAAGCGTAGGCGATCCTGCCGCCGAACTCCGGGCCGCCGACCATGCGCACCTGGCCGTTATGCATGGCGCGGAATGAGTCCGCCGGCGCGCCGTCGGGTTTCCACTCGCCATACTCCTCGATCACGCTGACGCCGAGCGCGTCGAACGCTGCCTCACGATCGAGATCGAGCCGCTGGTCACTGCGCGAGGCTCCGCCTGACGGCGTCTGGCCGACGGTCTGCCCTTCGTTCGGCATCAGGGCCTTGAGCAGCCGCTGCCTGACCTGGTCGCACACCATCATCACGGTGGAGCAGGTGCTCGCGGTCGAGTTCGAGCCGCCGGCCACCGGCGCCGGCGGCAAGTCGCTGTCGCCGATCACGACGGTGACCTTCTCGACGGGAACCTCGAGCCTCGTGGCGGCCGCCTGCGCGATGACGGTGTAGGCGCCATTGCCGATCTCGTGACCGGCGATCTCGACGCGCACGCGCCCATCGCGCCGCAGCCGCACGCGGGCCGCGGCCGGCGCCATCTGGGTCGGATAGCAGGTGGTGGCGCAGCCATAGCCGATCAGCCACTCGCCGTCCGCCATCGATCGGGGCTCGCGGTTGCGCTCCGCCCAGCCGAACGCCTTGGCCCCCTCATCGAAACAGGCCATCAGCGAGCGAGACGTGTAAGGCTTGCCGCCGATCGGCTCCCGGTTCGTGTCGTTGACGCGCCGCAGCTCGATCGGGTCCATCTTCAACTGATACGCCAATTCGTCCATCGCGCTTTCCAGCGCGAAGAGGTAGGGCACTTCCGGCGGCGAGCGCATGAAGCCCGGCGTGTTGCGGTCGGCACGCACGATCCAGACCAGGCTGTCGACATTCGGGCAGTCATAGAGCCGTGTCGTGGTCTTGGTGCCGCCGACGCAATAGGCGTCCGCGCGCGATGAAATTTCCCAGCCCTCGTGCCGCAACGCCGTCAGCTTGCCGTCGCTCGTCGCGCCGAGTTCGACGCGATGGCGCGTCTCGGCGCGGTAGGTCGAGACGTTGAAGCCCTGGTCGCGCGTGGCGACGAGCTTCACCGGGCGGCGCAGGCGACGGGAAATGCTTGCCATGATCGCGGTGCGCGGGGTCATCGAGCCCTTCGAGCCGAAGGCGCCGCCGACATAGGGATTGACCACATGCACCCGGTCCGGATCAATGCCGAGCTGGGTGGCAACTCCGTTCTTCAGGCCGTGGACGAACTGGCTTGGTTCGTAGATGGTCAGGCTGTCGCCATTCCAGGCGACGCTGGTGGCGAACAGCTCCATCGGATTGTGGTGCTGCGGCGGCGTTTCATACTCGGCGGAAATCTGCACCTCCGCCTCCTCGAACGCCTTGTCGAAATCGCCGACCTTCGGGTCGTCCTTGAACATCGCAAGCTGGCCCTTGGCGCGGGCCGCGACCGTGCCGGGCGAATGAAAGCTCGCAGTCGGCGTCGCCGCCGTATAGCTCACCTTGACCCGATGCGCAGCCTCGCGCGCCGCCTCATAGGTATCCGCGAGCACGACCGCGATGATCTGGCCCTCCTCGGCAATGTCAGGAGATCGCAGCGGCTGATTGGTCGTGGACGCATAGCCGCCATTGCTAAAGAACTTTGCGGGCTCGAGGTGCTCCGCATTCTCATGCGTCACGATATCGACAACGCCGCGCACCTTCTGCGCTTCGGACAGGTCGAAGTTGTCGACACGGCCCTTCGCGATCGCGCTGGTGACGAGATAGGCATAGGCCGGATCGCGCAGTGGCATGTCGGCAGCATATTGCGCCGTCCCGGTCACCTTAGCGACGGCATCATAGCGCGGGATCGGCTGGCCCATATTGGCCTTGGGAGCAGGAGCGGCTGTCGTCATCGTCAGATCTCCATGGTCATGGCCTGATGCAGCGCGCGGGCGACGACGCGCTTGCCGAGCTCGATCTTGAATTCATTATGGCTACGCGCGGATGCGCCTTCGAAGGCGATTTCAGCCACTCGTTCTGCCAGTGCATCGTCGAACTTCTGGCCTTTGAGCTCAGCTTCGGCGTCGCGCGCCCGCCATGGCAGCGTTGCGACACCGCCAAGTGCGATGCGCGCATCTCGCACCGTGCCGTCCTGAACATCGAGCGCGATCGCAGCCGATGCCAAAGCGAATTCGTAGGACTGGCGGTCCCGCACCTTGAGATAGGCCGAGCGCGGCCAGCGGCCGGGGATGGTGAAACCGGAGATCAGTTCACCCGGCTCGAGCGTGGTCTCGAGCTGCGGCGTGTTGCCAGGCGCCTTGTGCAATTGCGCAAAGGGAATAGTCCGGGTGCCGGACTTGCCGGTGATGTCCACGCTCGCATCGAGCGCGATCAGGGCCTGCGCGAAATCGCCGGGATAGGGTGAGCGTCATCCGGCGACCACGCACTGAGGGCTGATCTGGTCGGCTAGGAAGATCTCGTGGATTGTTTCGTCACGAGGTCACCATGTCAAAAGATAGTTGTAAGGATGGCGATAAGGATAGGCATG
>NZ_JBUYEN020000053.1:0-44016 GCF_055229415.2 Bradyrhizobium sp. Leo114
CCGCGCCGACTTGAGCGTAACCGGTATGAGCTCCCACGTTCCGCAGTGATCAGCGGGCGCGTGCGTAGCGGATCGGCATCCAGTATTGGCGCAGCGCCTCGACGGCCGCTGGAATATCGAGGTGGGCAGTAATCGTCGTGTCGGTCGTCATGTGAGTCTCCTCGGTAAGGTAAACTCACAGAAACCTGCTTACACATTCTTTCTGACACCCTCCTGCGCTGCTTTCCTTTGACCTAAGATTGCATCGAGCAGTTCGGTCGTAACATTATGGCGACCGCCATGGTGTGGAACTTGAAACCGATCGATGCCGGGCAACATCAATCCTGCCAAAGGCGCGCAATCAATGACTTCCTGAAGACCGCTGCGTCCGGTATCTCCGGTCAGCAAAATTTTGCATTCATTTAGGTTGGCATATTGGACAACGCTCATCTCGTTTTCGTTGCTTGTTTCACCTCCCGGAAAATATTCATCGCCCCCAAGCCGCCTTAACAAGCACAGCGGCCTCTTTCATTAAACGTACAACTGCATCGCGCGCGGTTTCGAGCAGGCCTTTTTCCTCGGGCGTCTTCTCTGAGGAAACAACCAGGTCTAGAAAGCGCGAGCGTGTCGGGGCCATTACCCGAAAAGCGCCAATGGTAGCTCCCTGAAAGGGCTCGTAGATTTGAATCTTCCTGCGAACAGCAATTTCTTCAAGTGCCGCGAGATTTGAGTAAGCTTCCTTTAGGGCTTTCCCCAATCCATCGACAGTTGTGAAGCGCTTGAACCGGGGCAGAAGTTCTTCTGCATAGATCCACGGCCGCAACATCCAAAGCGCGCCGACCTCAAAATCTTCCAAGACTCGTTGCAAACCTCCGGCATGATCACCGTCGTTGTGTGTTGCGACAACATGCGCGATTCGTTTCGGATTGCCATAGTACTTGTTTATGAAGTTGACGACCTTCTCTCCGGTTAACTGATAGCCGCCGTCAACGACATGAATGAGGGTCTGACCGTTCAACTCATAGCGGACGCAAATAGCGCGCCGCTGCTTTTCGCTTCAACGTCCAAAAAATCGATTTCAAAAAAATCGGCCAATGTTCTCGCTCCCGAGTCGGGCTTGAGTGAGTGTCGCCACTGCCGACGCCGGCATTGGTCTCGATTGCCACGCTGTTTCCGGCCGCCGCTCACGGGGCTCTAGGCGTAAGGCCACACGATGTTCATGGGTCTTGATTTCTTGGGAACACCAACCTTCGGTAACAATCTCCTTTTTCGGACGACGTTTTCTAATCGGGATAGCAGTTTGTTTTCCTACAAACTTGCAAAGCAGACGCCAAATTGCGCAGAATTTCAGCGTTTTTGGCGCCATTACGCAGGATCCGAAACAGATGGACGCCGCTTCCAGTATGTAAGCGGCAAGCTAAGGCCGTCAGGCGGCGTGGTTCCATGGCATAAGCGCGTCGATTTGGCTGCTCGGCCAGCCGTTGGCGATACGCTGAAGTGTTACGGCGAGCCAGGCGAACGGATCGACGGTGTTCATTTTCGCCGTCTGCAGCAGCGTTGCGATGGTCGCCCAGGTTCGTCCGCCGCCGTCGCTGCCAGCGAAGAGGCTATTCTTTCTCGTAATTGTTTGTGGCCTGATGGCGCGTTCGACGATGTTGGAGTCGAGCTCGATGCGACCATCGGTCAGGAAGCGTTCGAAGATGGCACGCCGCGAGACGGCATAGCGGATCGCCTCGGCCAGTTTTGATTTGCCGGAGATCCGCCGCAAGGTCTGCTGCCAGAGATCGAAGAGATCTGCGACGATCGCTGCGGAAGCTTGCTGGCGCGCGGCAACGCGAGTGTCGGGGCTTTGACCGCGCACCGTTTTCTCGACCTGCCAGAGCTTCGCCATCCGCTCGACCGTCGCCGTTGCCACTTCTGAGCTCCCCGCAACATGCAGCTCGTAGAACTTGCGTCTGCAGTGTGACCAGCAGCCAGCCAATGTGATGCCATCATTGCCGCGATCGGATCGCGCGAGCTTGTTATAGGCGGCGTATCCATCAACCTGCAGGATGCCGCGATAACCATTGAGGTGCCGGACCGCGCATTCGCCGGCGCGGCTGTCTTCGAAGCGATAAGCCACCATCGGCGGACCGTTGCGGCCAAAAGTTCGGTCATCTCGGGCATAGGCCCATAAGTAGGCCGTCTTTGTCGATCCGGAGCCCGGAGCGAGCGTCGGCAAAGTGGTTTCGTCGGCAAAGACCCGTTCGGCCTTCTTGACCTCGCTGAAGATGTAGTCGGCCATGATCTCGAGCTCGAAGCCGAGCTTACCCATCCATTGCGCCATCAACTGGCGGTCCAGCTCGACATGATCGCGGGCGTAGATAGCCTCCTGCCGGTAGAGCGGCAGGCCATCGGCATATTTGGCGACGGCGATCTGGGCCAGAAGCGCTTCCGTCGGAATGCCTCCTTCGATGATGTGGGCCGGGGCCGGCGCCTGGATGACGCCGTCCGCGTTCTTGAAGGTATACTTGGGACGGCGCGTGACGATCACACGGAACTTCGCCGGCACTACATCCAGGCGCTCCGACACGTCCTCGCCGATCAGCACCTTCTGCTTGCCGGCATGCTCAGCCAGCTCTTGCGGCTCAATGACGGTTTCGATCCGTTCCAGATGCGGCGCAAAGCCCTTGCGCCGACGCGGTGCACGCTTGCCATCCGCCTGCGCACGGCCCTTGCTGACCTGGGCCTTGATCGCGGCGATGCCGGTCTCGATCTCCTCGAAGACGAAGGCCTGCTGTTCATCGTCGCCGTTCGCCGAACCGAGCTTTTCCGATCGTCGGCCGAACCGGGCGCGGTCGAAGGCCTTCAGGATCTGCGTCAGCCGCTCGATGCGCGCATCGGCATCGGCGTTGCGGGCCTTGAGATCGGCGACTTCGCTCGCCAGAGCATCGGCGCGGGCCGCTTTCTCGGCCAGGGCAAGAACCATGGCCTTCAGCGTCTCTACGTCATTCGGGAGGCTGAGATCGGGCGGCGTCATTGACCCGACCAGAGCACATTTTGCCCCGGTTCTCTTGCCCTTTCAGCTCACTGATTCACTTCGCCGCAGTGCTTTTACCCAACAATCTCCGGCGGCTTGACCGCCGCGGTCCGGACCCGCTTCCAGTCCATCCCATCGACCAGGGCCATCAACTGCGCAGCATTCAGCTGCACCCGATGATGTCCGATCCGCGGCCAGCAGAACCTCGCCTTCTCAAGCCGTTTTAAATAGAGGCACACGCCGGAGCCATCCCACCATACGATCTTGATTCGGTCGGCTCTTTTCGCCCGGAACACGTAAAGCGCACCGTCGAACGGATCTGAGCCCGCATCGCGCACCAGCGCAACAAGGCCATCGATACCCTTGCGGAAGTCGACTGGATGGCTGGCCAGGAACACCTTCACGCCGGAGGGGATCATGCCGAACGGACCGCCCGGATCACCCGCTGCAGCTGCGCCTCGTCGACGTCCACGCCGGCGCGCACGATCACCTCGCCAATGGCAATTTCGATCACAGCGCCTGACACAGACGCCACCTCACCCCCGCAACTCGAGTGCCGCTCGCGATAATGTCGTTCCGCCCGAGCATCACGGCGCCAGGCAAACAGCTGCGACGGGTGAATGCCAATCCGGCGAGCGATCGCCGAGACGCTCGCGCCAGGCTCCAGCGCCTCTGTCACGACTTGGGCCTTGAACTCGTCCGACCAGCGTCGGCGAAGCTGCCGCGGCGCTCCCTCAAGACGGTCGGCGACCGCTTCGATCATATGGAAGGTTCTAGTTCCAGAACTAGGCGCAGACATAGTAGCTCACATCGGCTCACAAACTCAGCAGCCGATAGCCGATTGCTCACCCCCTGCGCCAGACGGGGTCTCTGCGATAGCGCGAGAACCGTCATATCCGTATCCAGGGAGCGGACCTCGGGGCTCGGAGTGCGATCCAATCAGGATCCGACCACGACCGCTCCACCTCAAAGTTGAACAAAGGGACCAGATAGTCCCGGATGATAATCGTGACGTGAGGTTCGTTTGCCTCGTCCTCAGTCAACTCCTTGGTCTGCCCGCCATCCGCATATTGAGCGGTCGCTTGGATCAGATGTCTGCTTCCGAAGGCGAACCTCACATCATCGAAAAGGAATAGGGAGCCGGGCTTCAAGAGCCGTACTGCTGCGATGGCAGCCGCCAAATCTACATAGATTGAATGGTTGCCGTCGAGATAGATGATATCGAAAGTCTCCCGATTTCTGGCCAACCTGATCAGGTTGAACAGGTATGTTCCTACGCGATTTCCCAGAAACCTGATGTCTCGATCCGCGATGCCGGCCGCCGCCAAGTCGGCCCGGCGTTCGGCGCAAACATGTTCGAAGTCCAGGCCCACATAGTGAATCCCGAGATCGTCGATGGTCCTGAACCGCTCCTGCCTGAATGTTGGTCCTACGCCGATCTCGAGAAAGCGGCATCCGGGATTCTGTCGAAGTATTTGAAGCAGGCGTGTATGAACCGAACGCCGATACGCACGGTAGTCGCTCGGCAGAGCATGGCTAGCGTCAAACAGGAAGTCGTGATGGTCAACATTCATCAATCGTCTCCAGTTGCTCTACGGATGGATTCCGGCGTGGCGCACGCATCATCCAACGCCTCACCTTCGGTGCACCGCGACCAGCACGTTGGCCAATCAAGCCGCTTCCATTGAGAACAGCCGGCACGGACCGAGAAGGTCGGCTGTCGACCCCGCGCAGAGGTCGTCAATCTGCTTCGCAAGGCTGAACACCGGTCCTGCCGACGGATTGACGCGTTCACTGCTCTCGTCAGGGGGGACGGGTCCGGATGATGTACCGTCGCCAATGACGCTGACCGTATTGGCCGTGCCGGCCGCGAGGCGAGCCGCGGCCGCCGGCACCAAAGTGACCGGACGATACGAAACACGCGGTGACAGCTGCACAGGCCGCAAGGGCGCACAGGAACATCTGGAAGCAGGGTTCGCGGATCTGGAGCTGGGTTGTCGTGACCCATCCAGCGATAGCACCGGCCCGAGGCATCGTTCGAAGCAGGCCGCGTCCATGGGCCTGCCCGAAGGCACGATCGACAAAAGCGGGTAGCACCACACAACGTGATAGCCATGAAATCGAGCGTCACGAGGGCGAGCAGAACTCCGATGGCGAGGATCTGGCGGAGGCAGCTCAGGAAGTCTCACGCGGCCATCCGCCCCGCGCCAAACTGAGCCGGAGAAGAGCCGCAGGGCTGATCGCATAAATGAATGGTAGCCAGCAACTCGAGCTTGCGGCGAGAAGTCTCCCGACGATCGGCCCGGTAGGCTGGAGCACTTGGCCCGCTTCGTCGATTGGGCGATGGATGTCGTTGGGCGGTCGGTGTTGACGGTGGCGGACAGCAGCGGCGCGACGGACGCCGAACACTCGACGGTGCGGGACGTGGGAAGATCACGACGGCTAGGAAAATCGCTGCGCTCCCGGCGTGTTGGGTGCCGCCGGCGCTCAGCCATAGGGGCCGTCACAGCATGACGACAGGCGGTCCTGTCCAAAATCCCCTTCTCGGCGGTCGGTCGACCAACTGCCCGAAGAAGGCTGGCTAGCGGCTCTCGGTGGTCTGGCAGGCGGCTATCACCGAAAGATATCGGGGTCGAGGCGGAGGTGGTCGGCCGATGATAGCGGGGCAAGGCTGCCCCCCATGCCTGCGCGAATGCCTTGATCTCCTCGGCATCACGTCTCTTCGAGTGAACGAGACTCTGATCGGCACCGGCCACGCGATGGCAGTTGCAGCGCTCAAGCGCGGCTTCGAGCTTCAACCGACAGACCGTGGGCTCCATACGCGCCACGACGACGAAGTCCAGGTCGCGGACAGGCTGCTCAATTGCACGAACGCGTCCAAAGACTTCCATCGGATTCGCCAGCAAATGTGCATGGCTTCGGAACGAGTTCATCTTTGGTAATCTCTTGTCCTCGACATACACGCCCGCGGCGACCAGCTCGATCTGAGAAGCGAAGCGCCGATCGTTGTTGATCGTCACCGAAACCAGTATTCTCCATCGGACGAGGAGCGGAATCAACGCCTCATCGGCCATGACTTGGACCGATCACTCGAGCTGGGACAACGATGCTTAATTGGCAGCCCGGACAATTCCAGTCCTGCAGACCTATCGCCGTCGAGCTCGCAAGCCCAGATGCCCAGAGCGCGCCGAAGTGACGCGACGACATTCATACCGGGACCTTAGCGGTAGCGAGTGATGCGGTAACTTCATCTCGATCCGTCGTGACCGCCGCCAGATAGCGAGCGAAGAGCGAGATCGTCCGGGTGTGCGATTCGAGGGCGCTCTTGCTGCAGCGCCCTGCGAGCCAATCGTCAAACAGTCTTCTGCGGCCAGCGCCGAGGTCGGCGTTTCGGACGAGTGTATCCCGCGCGGGATAGAACCTTTCGCGAAAGGCTGCGCGGCCGAGGAAACCGGCGTTCCGCCAAAGCGTGATGTGCGCATGCCTGGTCAATTGCGGATTGCATTCCGTGCCCGAGTGCGGGCGCTTCAGGATTCTAGCCTCGATCGCAGCGAAGGGACCGATGTTCAAGCGAATAGTCTCGGACGCATACCGGCCGTTCTTATTATAGACGTTGGTTGGCAATTGCCGCCAGTTGCGAAGCGATACGCTGGTCTGCAGAAGGTCGAGCCGGAACAGGCAGACGGTATCGCGGCTCCCACGACGGCGTGCGACTCCGGAAGAGACGAGATCCGTCTCACCCCAGCACGGTGGAGCGGTAAATAGTCTAGGGGCTGGCGCGGGGCCGGGAAGCCTGCGCACCGGATCCGGTCCGATCTGCCTGACTTGGTCGGCAGCCGTCGCCCGGTGGACATCCAGTTCGACCGCCCGGAGGTGTTGAATGGAACGTCAACGTCGGTCATTTAGCGAAGAATACAAGCGCCAGACCGTCGAGCTGGTGTTGTCGAGCGGGCGCTCGGTCACGTCGGTTGCCAAGGAGCTTGGTCTGCGCGACTCGGTGCTGCGGCGCTGGGTGGATAAGGTTCGGCAGGAGCCGACATCGGCGGCGTGGCGCCCCACCACGCAGGCGACGCCGATGTCGGCGGACCAGGCTTCGGAACTCGCCCGGCTGCGCCAGGAGAACGAGCGGCTCCGCAGTACGCATCCGACGGCGGCCGTCTTGCGTGACGGGTGGTAATTAGCGAAGCGTGTGACCTTAAGTCTAGCTTTAAGGTCATCAGGCGATGCGGGTCGAGGTTTTGGGCGGGCTGGAGCGGCGGCGGCGCTGGTCGCAGGACGACAAGGCACGGATTGTCGAGGAGACGTTGGTGCCGGGCGCGAAGGTGACTGAGGTTGCGCGTCGCAACGGAGTAGCGGCCAGCCTGGTGTTTACCTGGCGTCGACAAGCACGGACATCGGAACAAGTTGTGCCATCTTTTACGCCGGTGCAGATCGCCGCCGCAGCGGCATCGGCTGAGGAAACTCCGAAGCTTTTGCCTACGGCTGACGGCCGAGTTCGCTCTGTGGCAGCCGCGCGTACTGGATTGATCGAGATCGATCTTGGCAACCGACGGTGCATCCGGGTGGATGCGCACGTCGATCCGGAGGCGCTGGCGCGGGTCCTCGATGTGCTTGGACGCCGATGATTGCTATACTGGGGAATGTGCGAGTGTGGCTCGCGACAGGCTACACGGATATGCGCAGAGGCTTTCCGTCGCTGGCACTCCAAGTGCAGGAGGTGCTGCGCAAAGACCCGCTCAGCGGTCATCTGTTCGTCTTCCGCGGTCGCCGCAGCGATCTTGTGAAGGCGATCTGGCACGATGGCCAGGGAGCCTGCTTGTTCACAAAAAGGCTCGAGAGAGGAAAGTTCATCTGGCCATCGGTTGCCGGTGAATCGGTCACGATCTCGCCGGCGCAGTTGAGCTATCTGTTGTCCGGGATCGATTGGCGCAACCCTCAAGAAACCCAGCGTCCGACGCGGGTCGGATAGCCGTTTTACGGTTTGAATCTGCTGCTCGATCTGATTCAATGGCTTCATGATATCGAAGCCGGACGATCTTCCATCGGACCTTGTGAGTGCCCTGGCGGCGCTGCAGGCCGAGCGTGAGGCGCGGCTGCAAGCCGAGGCGGTGGCTGCCAGTGCGCGGGCGGAACTGTCGGACAACGAAGCGCTGATCGCGCATCTCGAGCTGCGGATCGAGAAGCTCAAGCGCGAACTGTACGGGCAACGCTCCGAGCGCACAGCGCGGCTGCTCGAGCAACTGGAGTTAGAGCTCGAAGAACTCGCCACCACGGCGAGCGAGGATGAGCTTGCCGCGCAGGCCGCAGCGGCGAAGACGCAGAACGTCCGCCCCTTCATGCGCAAGCGGCCGGTGCGCAAGCCATGGCCGGATGACATCGAACGCGAGCGCGTCGTCATTGAGGCTCCAACAACCTGCGCCTGCTGCGGTGGATCGCGACTGGCGAAGATCGGTGAGGATGTGACCGGGACGCTGGAGGAGATCCCGCGCCGCTTCAAGCTGATCGAGACGGTACGCGAGAAGTTTACCTGCCGCGATTGCGAGAAGATCAGCCAGCCGCCCGCCCCGTTCCACGCCACGCCGCGCGGCTTCATCGGCCCACAATTGCTGGCGACGATCCTGTTCGACAAGTTCGGCATGCATATCCCGCTCAACCGCCAGAGTGCGCGCTTCAAGGCTGAGGGGATCGACCTGCCGTTGTCGACGCTGGCCGACCAAGTCGGCCACGGGACCTTCGCCGTCATGCCGCTCTTCCACTTGATCGAACGCCATGTACTCGCGGCCGAGCGCCTTCATGGCGACGACACCACCATCCGTATCCTGGCGAAGGGCAAGTGCACGACCGGGCGGATCTGGACTTATGTGCGGGATGACCGGCCGTTTGCCGGGCCTGCGCCGCCGGCGGCGGTCTATTACGCCTCGAGCGACCGACGAGGCGAGCATCCCCAGAAGCATCTGGCCGCCTTCGCCGGTATCCTGCAAGCCGATTGCTACAACGGCTTCGAGCCGCTGTTCGACCCGCAGAAGAAGGTGCTGCCGATTACGCCGGCGTTTTGCTTCGCCCATGCGCGGCGGGGCTTCTTCGAGCTGGCTGACATCGAGAAGAATGCCCGGGAAGGCAAGAGAGGTAAACCGGTCTCTCCGATCGCGCTGGAGGCGGTCAGGCGCCTGGATGTGTTGTTCGAGATCGAGCGCGCCATTAACGGCTGCGGCGCCGAAGAGCGGCGCGCCGTGCGCCAGGAAAAGAGCAAGCCGCTCCTCGGGGACATGCACGCCTGGTTGTTGCGTGAGCGCGAAACCCTCTCTCGCTCCTCCGAGGTCCTGAAGCCTATGAATTACATGCTCAGGCGCTGGGACGACTTCGCCCGCTTCCTCGACGATGGCAGGATCTGCTTGACCAACAATTGTGCTGAGCGCGCATTGAGAGGCATCGCCTTGGGAAGGCGCAACTGGACCTTCGCCGGCAGCCAGCGTGGTGCCGACCGTGCCGCTATCATGCTGACGATGATCACGACTTGTCGCCTCAACGACGCCGATCCCAAGGCCTGGCTCGCTGACATCCTCGCCCGTATCGCCGATCTTCCCGCGTCGCGTCTGCACGAACTGCTGCCCTGGGAATGGAAACTCCTGCGCCAAGGCGACAAGCCCGCCGATCAGCAGGCCGCCTGATCTTCACGCAACGCCATCATAGAGCTCGCCGTGCCCGCGCGCATGCGTCGATCAGGCGGTCTTCGTCGTATGCGAACGCTCCGCATGGAGTGCGACATTTTAAAAAAGTCGATCGCGATCTTTGCCGGAACCCGGACATGAGCTTCCGCTTCATCGAAGATCACCGCGAGGCTTATCCGGTGCGGCTGATGTGTGCCGTGCTCGAGGTTTCCCCGGCCGGTTATTACGCTTGGCGCGATCGTCT
The DNA here is from genome assembly GCF_055229415.2 of Bradyrhizobium sp. Leo114. Lineage (NCBI taxonomy): Bacteria > Pseudomonadati > Pseudomonadota > Alphaproteobacteria > Hyphomicrobiales > Nitrobacteraceae > Bradyrhizobium > Bradyrhizobium sp. Leo114. The sequence continues at coordinate 9,911 of NZ_JBUYEN020000053.1, forward strand.
GGAGAGCGGCCGCGCAATCTCCAATTCTGTGCTGCTGGCCGAGATCCGGCAGGTCCATCGTGAGAGCGGCCAGCGCTATGGTAGTCCGCGGGTCCATGCCGTCCTGCGGATGCAGGGACGTGGTGCCAGCCGCGGCCGGATTGAACGGCTGATGCGACGGCATGGTATTCGCGCGATCATGTCGCCGCCACGTCGAGTCCGCACCACCGACAGTTGTCACGATCTGCCAATCGCGCCGAACCTGGTCGCGCGCGACTTCACTGCCGCAGCCCCCAATCGGGTCTGGCTCGCCGATATCACCTACGTCCCGACCGCGGAGGGCTGGCTGTACCTGGCGGCCGTCATGGACCTCTTCAGCCGAAAGATCGTCGGTTGGGCGATGCGAGACCACATGCGGGTCGAACTCGTCTCCTCCGCGCTGACGATGGCGATCCGCCAGCAGCGGCCCGCTGCAGGACTGATCCATCATTCCGATCGCGGCGTACAATACGCCTCGCAAGACTATCGTGCGATCCTGTCGGCTGCCGGAATCGCAGGATCAATGAGCCGCAAAGCCAACTGCTACGACAATGCCCCGATGGAGAGCTTCTTCCACACTCTCAAGCCCGAGCTCGTTCATCATCGTCAATACCAAACCCGCCTCGAGGCCCAGCGCGACATCTTCGCCTTCATCGAAGGCTTCTACAACTGCGCATCAGAACACCCATCTGGCTATGTGATTGAAGAGAAGAGAGTTTGTTGAGCGGGATGCGATCCCGCGGGGTATTTTGGGTGAGCCGGCCGTATGTTCTTTATTGGCCGGTCTAGGCTGTTCAGAAAGCCTGCTGTGATCTTCCGGCCATGCGGGTGGATGCCGATGTACGTTGTCGTTTCGGGCGTCGTGACAGGAACGTCGAACACTATCTCGCCAGTCTTCGCCGTATGTTGCTGTATCCGCTCGGCGCGCTCTATATTGTTTTGGTCCGCGTAGGCGACGTGGAGTGACAACGGCGCTGCTCCTAATGTCTCTTCGATCAACAGTTGCAGTTCGGGAATGCGCCGCAATAAATCGGCTAGAGAGATCAAGCGCGCTTGGCCGTCCGTCGAGATTCTGTCCCAACTGTCGGGCCGCGGCTTGGATGCGACCGGCTTCAGATCAACGCCTCGAAAGCGGCAATACTCGTAAAAATGACCGCGGTCCCGGCAAGCGACTTTGTAGTTGAATGGAAACTCCTCTCCCGGTTGCCGCAATCGTCCAAAGCCCGTGGCCGCTTTCCGTGTGAGCTTGGATGTCCTTCAGGTCGGCGGTGGATTGCGGGCTCGCTACCTGCTCAGCAATCGTGATCTGGAGCAGCGCGTAGTATCGCGTGAGCACTCTGGCATTGAGCGAGCCGGGCTCGCTCCGCCAATAGCCAAGAGCGCTCCGAACGGCAAATGCGAGTTCCTGTCCCTTCTTCTGTGGGATATCGGGAGCAAGCCCGGGCGCACGGGCCGCAATGGTTCTTTCGCAAAGTGTCGGACTGGTGAAACGTCGGAGGCGCAGCCAGACAGCTTCGCTTAGGTTCTCTGCCACGAGCCACTCGGGATAGAGGTCTCCTGATCCTTCTTCGTCAGTCATAAAGATCGCCGCCCGCGCTATGTGTCCAAATAGAAGTGGAAGTCCATACCTTGAGTTCGTGACTCACATTTATCACTTGACGGCATTGTAGAACCTTATTGGTCGCTTTGGCGCGGGAAACGGGAACGGAAATTCGTCCCCACACGACCGGGTTCGCTGGTCAGCGGCGTGAACCCAAGCTTGGGTTTAGCCACTTGGATCCAGCTCGCGAATCGTAGCCTAGCTACGATATCCCAGATCTCTTCAAATAACCTTGCGCACTCACCATCCGTCCAGGGTTTCCGGCTCGCGTTATCGTCACGGACAGATGGCGCGACGTGGTCGGTCGGATGTGAACGAGGGCAGGCTGCTTTTACGTCCTCGAGCTCGATGTGCAGCTATCCAAGTCATCGTTTGAACATCGCGGCGTGTCAGGATTCAATCCGGACCGGCGGGTCACGAAAGGGATTAAGTAATCGCACGCTGCGCGTCTCGAAGTCCTTGATGTTGCGGGTGACGAGGACAAGATCGTAAACCCGCGCAGTCGCCGCGAGGGCCACATCCCACCGATCCTTGTTCTTCGATCCAAGCAGTCGGGTCCATTCCGCGACGACACTTGCGTCTATCGGAATGATCCGGTCCGCATAGGCTTTCTCGATTGCACCGATCGTCTTGAGCAAGTTCGCGGCCCTGTCCGCATCGCGGCGCTTCAACATCTCGGCGCCGCGCCGCTTCTCGAAAAGCGTGGCGGCGCTCAGACGGAGGTCCGAATCGTCGACTGTTGCAAGCCACTTGCGCACGTTCCCGTTGCCACGCGCACCAAACTCGCGAAGCACGTTCTCGTCGATCAAATATGCGGTCACGGAATCCGGCGCGGCGCAACCTCGCCCGCCTCGGCTTCGTCATCGAACCCGAGGTCGGCTAGCTCTGCCAGCGCCCGCTTCAGGCTCCGCGAGGGATAGGGGCGTCCTCGCTTTGGATAGGCCTTGGCATATTCGATCGCGGCCTCAACCTGATCGCGCGTCAGCGACGGAAAATCGTCGACAATCTCCTCGGCCGATTGCCCACGGGCGAGGGCCGCCACCATGTAGACAGGAATCTTGGTGCCTTTAATGATGGGTTCGTTGCGATCACCTCCGACTTGTACCCATCGGCGCAGTTCATCGAGACGGTGGAGACGGGTTTTGAGGTCGGCGTCGATCTTGCCGAGATCAAGGACCAGTTCGCCAAACGCGACTCGGTGCGCGTCGAAAGAGAGCTGCCGGATCGCCTCATACAGGCGACGCCGGCCCGCAGGGGTGAGATCTCTTTCCAGTCTGTCGGCGACCAGCAGAAAGCGCATCTCCGCCGGGCCGAGGAGGCGCTGAACGCCGCTTCCGACGCGTCGCTGACGTGCGCGAATGATGCCGGTATCGACGGCCTTGTTGAGCGCAGCCGCGGACCGGTTCAGCACGTAACCTGCTTCCGTGAGTGTCAATACTTCGGCGGAAGACATGCGGAACTCCATCAATAATTCATCCCCAATATAGGGATGAATTAGGAGGTCGACAAGGCACGGCCTTAAAGAATTCCCCAGCGTGATACCGGCCCGTCTCTTGGATGCCTAGCCAGCGCTGGGGTTTAGGCTCCGTGCAACGTCTCCTTCGCCGCTATTACGATCATCGCAGCGAAAATGTGGCTAGCCTGTCTCTGTCCGATCTGCAGCTTCTTCGTCATCGTCCTGGTCATCATCATGTGCCGGCAACGGATCGGGAAACTCGCCGGCCAACCTTTTGGCCTTGCTGAGCAGGCCGGCCTCCTCGAGCATTTCCATATCGGGCAGGTCGCACGGCGCGTCGAAGCCAAAATGTGACAGGAAGTCAAGTACCATGCCGCGGCCAGTCCCAGGTGGGGATTTAGGCTACCGGATCGAACGCGCAGCCGGCGCAATACTCGATAATCGCCAGTGGCTTCGAGGGCGGTCGCCATCTCTTCTGATGACGGGCGCTCAATCATCAGCCGCCAGTGTCGTCGTGGCCGACCCGAACCGCAGCAGTGAAGGCCGTCCCGCCTCGTGGAACCACAGGTCGACAATCTTTGCGTCATCACTCGCCGGCAGCGGGAACGCACTCCGCACCTTGAAGGTCGTTGGAAGGTTGACCGAGTTTCCGAACACCAAGGCGTGCTGCTTCGGCAACGACGGGAGGCGGCGAAGCACGGCGTCTGAGATGAATGGCGTCATCTGCCGAATTTGAGAAAGGTCATCTGGATTCTGAATCCGATGCACGACGAAATTAGAGCACTGGGAGAGGACAGTCTTGGACAATTCGCTTGGTCGCTGCGAAGCGACTAGAAGAAAAAGACCGTACCTTCGACCTTCCTTAGATATGCGTTCGAATATACGACCTGCATCCATTGCGTACCGTGAAGGCGTCGAAGCGACGTAACGATGCGCTTCTTCCAAGAGGAGATGCACTGGGAAACGATTGCGCGGGTCGGCGTGCCGAAGCAAGCGGAACACCATGCGCGCGAGTACGGCGCTGACCAGCTCAACCACCTCATCTTCCACGGCGTTCATATCGATTATGACGATTTGCGCAGACTTGGTGTGTCCACCATCCTTGGCCTTTAATCGAGAAGCCGAGCGAGAAAGTCCGTTGGCTCCAATGCTTCATCGGCCTGGTGGCGCAGAAAGCGATAGTCGGTGCGCTCCTGAAGTGCTTTGAAGCGCGTTACCATCTGCGAGCAGTAGTCGCGGATCTGACGATTTCCGTGGGCTTCTTCATAGAGAAGGGAGAGATCAATCGCGTCTCCGAGCGCTGCGAAGTCGAACGGCGTTCCGTCGTAATCGGGGAATTTCAAATCGGGGTTGATAAAGCCACTCACCCCGTCTGAGCCAGCAAGGTATTTATAGGCGTCTTGCAGAGCGGGCATGTTGCCATAGCTGACGCTGATCCAACGGCCGAGCTTGGTGGCGTTGATCTCCTGCGTTCGGAATCGCTGAAGAATCCCGCGTATCCGAGTTTCCTTCGCGCCGGGCTGGGTTTCGTCTCCGAGAATCTGGGTGATACAAGTCGCCAAGATGTGGTTGCGAAAGTCATTGAGCTGAGTGCCTCCTGCCTGCCCGAACAGCGTGGTCAATCCCAACGCCATTCGCAGAATGGGAAGTTGGGTGCGCTCGCTGGCCTGAAGGAGCAATTCCCATTCGGCAAGATCGAGGAACCAGTGCGGCACACGAAATTTATTAGCTGCAGCGCTGCCGTCAAGGATTACACGTTCCACGCCGATATCGGCGATACTTGGTAGTTTCTCGAACGCGGTGTGGTATTCGCCATTCACGTCTAGGACTACGAATGTCGCGCCGCGCGCGTGATGCTCGTCCGGCTTCTCAAAGAGAGCCTGCAGGATGGACGCAACCGTGCAAGACTTTCCGCTGCCAGTGTTGCCGAGCACAGCGACATGACCTCCGAAGAAGTCGTCGATACGAACTTGGACCTGGTAGTCCTCAAAGATAACCGACTGGCCGATGCCGAGATTGCGGAAGCGCGTGGCGTCGGCTGGAATACAGTCGGATCCATTATGCCCTATCGACTTTACCGCATCGGTTTCCGTATCGAAGATGCGATCGAGCTCGGTATCGAGAGCATACAGCGCGTCGGAAAAGAGCGATGGGAAGACTGATACCCCGAAACGAAACTTGCCATTGGGCGCCACCGACAGCATGCCGACGGGAACGACGTCCAGGAATTTGGCTGAGTTAGCCTTGTCCATCTGACCATCGCCGCGACCTGGGCCGTCCCGCTCTCGGACGCCGACCACTTCGGCGACGACATACTCGGTTTGCGCGGGGATCACGAGAAAGGAGCCAAGCCGCGCGACGTAGTGGATGCCGTCGAAGCCAACAACTGTGAAGTTGTCGGTCCCGCCATGCACCTCAATAACGAAGCGGTCGGCTGCGACAGAGATCACCTTTCCAATTGCACGTCGGCGGTCATCATTACTCATCGTCCGTCTCTTTTCTCGAGCCCATACTTTCAATGACGAGACGTACCGCGTCGTCAATCCGCTCTGTCTGCCGCTGCGGCATGAAGTGGTCGACGATGGTTCTAAAGTAGTGCGCTGGGCTGCCGCCGGGAGGGCCGTCACCGCCAATGATCCAGACTCGTGGATCGTTGAGCGCGCGCAGCTTGGCGATTTCCCCATTTGAGTCGGGGTCCGCAAAAATGACTAGCCGAAAGGTTGGGATCGTCAGAGCTTGGTAGATGATGTGATTGAGGTGCTCGTCGCCGAAAGCATAGCCCGCAGTGATAAGGACGCTTTGCTCGCGCACCACTCGCGATTGAAATTCGCGAAATAGGTCCGCGTATGGAGAGCCAAGGCTTGAGTTCTGTTTGGCCGGCGTCGGATAGATCATCACCTTCGAAGGTGCGTCTTGCGGCCAGAGTTCACGGATCGGGAACAGGCCGTGGTCATCTTCCGTCCAGCTGATCGAGCCGTGCAGCTTGCAAAGGTAAACGAAGCCATCGACGGCCGACCACTTTCGGCTTGTCAGGTCGAGCTGTTCTGCGAGTGCGTAGCGGAACGTGGTCGGGTTGAAACGACCGCTCGACCACGCCGGAAAAGCCGTTCGCGTAAGGCAAGCCAAGGCGGTCCATCGCGCGTTCGTTGAATAGGTCGTAATTGGTGGTGAACACCCACGGTCTTGGCAGAGACCTATCTCGCAGAACGAGCTTCCTGTAAAATGCCTCGTAGAGATCGAGAACGGAAGTATCGCCGTTGGCAAACTCCCCGTTCGTGCAGCGCTCCCAGAGGAACGACTTTACTTTCTGAATGATACTCTCGACCCGTTTGCCACTGGCCTCGTGCGTCGCCTTCTTGCTCCTCCTGTAAACGAACCGCAGGCTGTAAAGCAGCTCCATGAGCCGCTCCAGATTTCGGGAGTACTCGGCATCCTCCAAACTGGCGCCGAGCTTTCCAAGAAATTCGACATCAGCCTTATCGAGCGCCCATGCCGGCGCAGGGATAGGGTTAAAATCATCATCGATCTGAGGCTCTCCGGGGTGCTTACAGAACTCTTTCGCCAGCGGAGCCATGGTCGAGATCCCGCGCTCTTGCTTATCGACCACGAGAGACGAGCAGCCGGCGCCGAGGCTACGTTTCGAGCGTTCAGCGCCTCTCCTATGGCCTTGCGGACGTGATCCGGCCCGTGATCCCAGTCAAGAGCTGAGTTTGCCTGATCGCCGCTCTTGATGAAGTGGAACCGCGCATCGGAATTATCATCTCCATCGGCCACTCAGGTCCCCCAATTGCCTTGTGTCGCGACGGGTCGCGATCTGCGCCGACGCTGTACACATCCGTTAGAAATTCTCAGTGTTTTGGCAGTGGTCCGGATATCCAGAGCACCCCCAGAATTTCGCGTTGGTTGTCGAATTTGTTCGGATCTTCATCGATCGACCGCAGGCTGCACAGACCTTGCGCGAAAAGACACGCTGGTCTTTTGCCAAGGTCATTACTCTGACTTCGCCAGCCCCGCTCGCGGTTAGCGTCCGCACGCATTCCCCAGTGGTTTCGCCGGTCGTATAGACATCGTCGATGAGTAGAACCTTGTTGCCGTTCCATTTGAAGTTGGAGTGGAACGCGCCTTTGATTGCTTCGGAGCGTTCAAGCGGGTTCATCTGCTTGTAACCTTCGATTTCCTTGACACAGCGCAACCCCTTCAGCTCGAGTTCGATGTCTTCGTCAAAATGATTGGTCGCCTCGTTGAGGAGCTGTTCGAATCGATTGCGTTGCTGGGATGGTTTCATCGGCACGGGTACGACATAGTCCGGCGTCCAATCGAGATTCGCGATGGCCTTGCCGATAGCCTCACCAAGGATCTTGGCGTAGGTGTCGTCATTCTTCAGGGACAGGACTGCACCGCTTAGCACGCTCGTGGCGTGGCGCGGGTCGGAGGCTGTGAAGTATCTGCCTAACGCATATACAATTGGGTCGTCATCGCAATGGAGGATAGATCCCCAATGGCTGTGGAAGTCCCAGCCATGGGTCAGGGCTTCGCCGATGTAGCATCGTCCCCCAATGCGATCCCGACGCAACAGAGTCGAGGCTTTCGACATGAAGATGTCCGGGGCAGTTGAGGAAAGTTCGAATATCGATGATGGTCCCCATCTTACCGCAACCGAGGCTAAGCCGGCGTGATATGCGGATTCCACATCGCCAACATCGTCGCCGATATAGAGCGATTGCCGGCTCGGCGGAATGCCGAGTACCTGAAGCGCTTTGAGCAAAGGTTCGGGGTCCGGTTTGTGGTTCTCCGTATCGCCGTATGTGACAAGTACGTCGTAGGGGATGCGGAACTGTCCAAGGACGGCTTCCGCATACCATCTCGGCGACGAGGTCACGACTCCGACGGCTTGGCCGTCTGCCTTCAGAAGACCTGGCAATTCGTGCGGAGCAGCGCTTCCCTGGGCCGGAAACGGCCTGATGAGATGCATGTTGCGACGCACTTCCTCCCACAGTTGGAAGCGCCGCATCTGCGCGAGCGCCGAGCTGTCGACAAGTGTCATGTCGAGATCGAACAGGAAGACGCCCGGCATGTCAGAGCATCGACGTCTGGGTTGAAGCAGAGGCTGGTCGGAGCTCCGGTTGCTCCCCGGCGATCAGGCGCGTCTCCAGCAACTCCAACATAGAGGCGTAATCCTCTCGGCTCGCCAGCGGCACCGCCACGGGCTCGTCCCGGAAGCGCGCCAAGAGGATGCGACGATAGTCACCCTCAGCCCGCACGGCGTCGGCGAACCGCATCGCCGGCAGTTGAGTCATGGCCAAGATGCCCTGGCTCTTGGGCTCGGCCGCGTGTCGTCCCTGTGGGACGGGTGCAAAGAGCAGGCGATTTTGCTGAATCGTGAAGCGAACGGTGTGCATGGAGCCGCCCTTGATGTCGGTCTGCATGACGAACGTCGCGATCGAGAGACCGCTTTGGAGGCGGTCGCGTTGGACGAGGTTTCGGGGGGACGGCGGCACGCCAAATGGCTGCTCGCTGACGAGCATGCCGTCCGTCTCAAGAATTTCAGCGGCCAGCTTGGCGTTTTGCCTAGGGTATATGCCATCAAGCCCACCTGCCATCACGGCAATCGTCCGTCCGCGATGGCGTAGCGCAGCCTGATGACTGAGCGTGTCGACGCCCGTCGCGAGACCGCTGACGATTGCCCAATCAGCACCGACTAGTGTTCCGATGATTCTATCGCTGACGATTTCTCCAAACTCGGACGGCTCGCGCGTGCCGATGCAAGCGACACTACGAAGTGGCGGCAACTTGCCTTTGACGAAGAGGACAGGCGGACGGTCGTGGAGTGAGCGAAGCGCCGTTGGGTAGTCTTGATCAAACACGGAAAGGACACGTACGCCGCGCCGATCGGCCTCGTCGAGCACGCGCTGAGCCTTCTCACCAGCGTTGGCCAATGCAGTCGGTTCATGAAGGCTTTCGATGACCGAGGCTGAAACTAGTGACCGCAGTTTCGCAGGCTCGGCGTCGGCAATGGCGGCGAGAAGCTGAAACCGCTCCGCGAGGCGTTCGGCTGTTGCGGGGCCAATGCCACGCAGCGCGGTCAAAGTAAGAATGCCGGCAGCAGTTCGCGTCTCGGTACTGATCATCGAAATCAACGCCTCTCGGAGAATTGGTCGGATATCAGTGTTTGGGCGATGTGTTTAATTGACGGGTCATGGCTCACCTCCGCATTCCCGGTTTGGTTATCGGGCCAACGACAGATACGCGCAGGTCGGTAGTTTCCCTTTGGAAGCCCGTCAACCTCCTAACCGATATAGCTCTAGGCCATAATCGGTCAATCTGCAGCTTGTTCGTCATCGACCTGGTCCTCGTCATGTGCCGGCAAGGGATCCGGAAACTCCCCGGCCAGCATTCTATCTTTACTGAGCAGGCCGGCGTCCTCCAGCATTTCCATATCCGGAAGATCGCGCAGCGTCTCCAGGCCGAAGTGCGACAGGAAGCCCTTGGTGGTCACGTAGGTGTAGGGCGCGCCGGGTTGCGGGCTGCGCGGGCCGCTCGCGATGAACCCCAATCCGCGCAGACGGGCGATGGTATCGCGGCTGACCTCCTTGCCGAAGAAGGATGACAATTCGCTGCGATTGATCGGCTGGTAATAGGCGATGCAGGCGAGGATCAGCGCTTCGGTCTGCGACAACGCCTTGTCGCCGCCGGCAGTGCCGATCGCCGCCCGGATCGCCTCGGCGAGGTTTTTTCGGGTGCGGTGCTGCCAGCCGCCGGCGACGGAGACGAGCTCGTAAGGCCGGCCGCGGAGCTCGTCGCGGATATCGTCGATGATGAGATCGAGGTTGCAATCGCGGCCGACGACGCGCGTCAGGACCTCACGCGTCACCGGCGCCGGCGAGGCGAAGATGACAGCCTCGACCCGGCCCATCCATTCGCGCCAGCGCAGCTCCGGCGGCAGGTCGGCGAGCTCGGTGTCGAGATCCGCTTTCGGTCGCGCGCGCCGTCCCATCTCAGAGCCCGTACAATCGAAACGTCGGCCGTCCCGTGAGCTCGCGCACCGCGCCGAGCGACACCAGCCGCTCAAACAGCCGTCGCGTGCTGCGGTCGCTCGCGGTCTTGCCTGGGCGCGCCGCCTGGGCGTCTTCCATCAGCAGGATCAGGACCATCCTGCCGGCGTCGCGGCCGCGCAGCTTCGGTGCGGCCGCGAGCAGCCGGTTGGCCCGCCGCACGAGGTCGGCGTAGAGATCCGATGCGGCTGCGGCGGCGCGTGCATAGGCCAGCGCGCAGGCCGCCAACCAGGCCTCGTCCGGGCCGCCAACCTTGCCCGCGGCGCGCAGATCGCCGCGTCGAACTTGGCCGGCGATCAGCGGCACGGCGATCGGCCATTTCAGGCGGTGGGCGAGCACGATGTCGGCCAGCCACAAGGCCAGCGGTTCGCTTGCAGGGACGAAGCGCATGCTCATCGCCGCGATCTCGGCGGCGGCCGCGACGGCGCTCCCCTGCCCGGCCGCCAGCTTCGCTGCGGCGGTGACGACGTCCACGAACGCGTCGTCGAAGCTCAGTTCGAACCGAAGGGCCAGCGTGATCATCCAGTCGTCCGGCACCATGGCGGCGCGCTCGCCGAGATACCGCCACGCCTTGAGGATGCGCCCGCCCGGGCCGGGGTCATCGGTCTCGCGGCGCAGATACCAATGGTCGCGCAGCGTCGCCTCGTCCTCGGTGCGCCCGCCATGCCGGGCGAGCACGGCGGCATCGGCGAGCGACAGACGATGGCGCCAGAGCAGGCCGAGCGGGTGCTCGCTGCGGGCGATCGGATGGATCGCGGCCAGTGCCGCACCGGCGAAAAACGTCGCATCATCAACGGATTGCCCGGATAAGGCCTGCCGGCCCCAGGTTGGAAAGGGTGGGAAGGTCGGTGGGGGGTCAGGGAGGGTTCGCGCGCGCGACGGCATGACCAATGGTAATCGGTCACGGCGCTTTACACCATCAAAAACGCCACAAACCGCCGCGCCTGTCGGTGGATAACAACGAGCGATAATGTTGCCTTATCGTTCGTTTTTCTCTTATATAGAGGAATGCCCGATCTCGCCGCCGAGACCTTCGAAAATGGTGCGCCAGAGCGCTCGAAGTCGCCTGAGAGCCCGGCTCCAGGCGTGATCTTTTGGCCGTCGACCCGTCGGCGCCCATCCTTGACGTCGACGACGACGCCTTCTAGAAAATAGCTAGCCTGTCTAGCTAGGACCGTGCAACATGGAATGGCCGCTGCAGGACGCCAAGAACCAGTTTTCCAAGGTGGTGCAGAAGGCCCGCCGCGAAGGCCCGCAGGTCGTGACCCTGCGCGGCGAGCGGGCCGCCGTGGTGTTGTCGGCCGCCGATTACGACGCGCTCCGCTCCGGCCGGCCGACCCTGGTCGACGACTTGCTGGCCGAGCCCAGCTGGGATGACGACCTGGCCGAGGCCGTGACGCAGCGCGCCAAGACCCCCAGCCGTGACGTGGCGTTCTGATGTATCTGGTCGACACCAATGTCGTCTCCGAGGCGCGGCGCGGCTCTGTGCAGGCCACCGGCTGGCTGCGCGCGGTCGATCCGGCCAGCGTTCACCTCAGCACCCTCACCCTCGGCGAAATCATGCGCGGCATTGCGCTCAAGCAGAAGTCGGACCCGAAGGCGGCTGGCTATCTGGCCGAATGGTTGCGCAAGCTGCGCCACGACCACGCCGACCGCATCCTGGCGGTGACCGACCAGATCTCCGTCGAATGGGGCCGCATCGCCGCGATCCGGCCGCGCGGCGATATCGACGGGCTGATCGCCGCCACCGCGATCGTCCACGACCTCATCCTCGTCACCCGCAATGTGGGGGATTTCGAGGATACGGGCGCCACGGTGATCAATCCTTGGGAGGCCTCGGCATGAGCCACCCTCCAGCGACCGCTTCGGAACCACTCGCGGCCGCCCCGTCCGACGCGGACCTCCCCTCCCCTCTCCCGCCATCACAAACCGGGCTGCCGGCGCATCTGGAACGGCTCGCCGATCGCGCCCGCGGCTATGTCGAGGCGGCGAGCTCGGCCAACACCCGCCGGGCGTATGCCTCCGACTGGAAGCACTTTTCCGCCTGGTGCCGGCGCCAGGGCCTCGAGGTGCTGCCGCCGTCGGCGCAGACGGTCGGGCTTTACATCACCGCCTGCGCCTCGGGCGCCGCGACGGCCGATCGCCAGGCCAATTCGGTCGCGACGATCGAGCGCCGGCTCTCAGCGCTGGCGTGGAACTATACGCAGCGCGCGACGCCCTTGGACCGCATGGACCGGCACATCGCGACCGTGCTCGCTGGGATCCGCAACACCCACGCTGCCCCGCCCCGGCAGAAGGAGGCGGTTCTGCCGGAAGACGTGATCGCCATGCTCGAGACACTCAATCGCGGCACGCTGCGGGGCTTAAGGGATCGCGCCATGCTGCTGCTCGGCTTTGCCGGCGGCCTGCGGCGCTCGGAGATCGTCGGCCTGGATTGCGGCCGCGAGCAGACCGAGGACGGCCGCGGCTGGATCGAGATCCTCGACAAGGGCATGATCGTCACCCTGCGCGGCAAGACCGGCTGGCGCGAGATCGAGATCGGCCGCGGCTCATCGGACGCGACCTGCCCGATCGTCGCTCTGCAGACCTGGCTGAAGCTGGCCCGGATCGGTCACGGCCCACTGTTTCGCCGCGTCACCGGCCAGGGAAAGGAGGTCGGGCCGGATCGCCTGGCCGACCAGCAGGTCGCCCGGCTGGTCAAACGCGCGGCGCTGGCCGCCGGGGTGCGCGCCGATCTGCCGGAAGGCGAACGCGAGGAAAAGTTCGCCGGCCATTCGCTGCGCGCCGGCCTCGCCTCCTCGGCCGAAGTCGACGAGCGCTACGTCCAGAAGCAGCTCGGGCACGCCAGCGCCGAGCAGACCCGCCGTTATCAGCGCCGGCGCGACCGGTTCCGGGTGAATCTCACCAAGGCTGCGGGCCTTTGACGCCGCTCCCCTGCCGGCGCCTTAGGCTGCGAAATTCCACGGCGAAATCAATTCGAGCCCTGTGGACGCAAAATCATTTAGGTTCCGCGTGGCCAATCGACCGCCGTTGACGCGGGCGATGGCTGCAATCATCCCGTCGGGCGCCGACATCGGTTGGCCACGCCGTGTCGCCTCCCCCATGATGTCGCCATACGCCAGCGCGGCCTCTCCGTCAGGCCGAAGATCCGATCGGCGAATCGTTGGCGCCAATCCAACAAGCCGCGTTCCAGGCGCTCGGCGCGTTGATCGGGCCTGATTTTCTGAATGCCGAACGCGATCTCGGCGATTGTGACCGTGGGAAGCGCAAGCTCCGCATCGTGACGGACCAGCCAGGCGATTACGGCGTCGTCGGGCGCCTTCCTCAAGGTCTCCGAGATCACATTGGTGTCGAGAAAGATCAAAGTTCGGGTCCGGTGTGGGGCCGGCGGCCCTCGCGGATGATTGCCTCGAGGTCGATATCCGCACCGCCATTGGCCCTAAGGCGGGCGTAAAACGCCGCCGGCGGTTCGCGCCCGGCCGCGCGCTCCTCATAGGCTTCCAGCGCGCGTTCGACCACGTCCGCGATCGAGCGATTCTCCCGACGCGCAAGCCGATGGGCTAGATCTCGTGCCTTGGCACTGCGGACTGAAAGTTGCGGTTCGGCCATCTACGACTCCTCCCCTAAGCATATAGGAGGAACGGTGAGCCATCAAGATGGCAGCTGCTGGCTAGCCAGCTTCACTCGATTTTGGGCCATTCATCGAACGGAAATCCGCCAAGCCGCGTGCCGCTTACGAATTCAGCGCCTGTCGAGGTGCCGGCTCAGCCGCAGCGCGCACCTTGCTCATCACCTCGCCCATCGCCATTCGGAGCTCGTCCTGGGCGTCGTTCAGTCCGACATGGCCGGTACAAGCCGCAAGGGCTGCGAATTTCAGTGCGGCTAACATGGCGGCTTCGCTGCCCAGCTCGCGCGAGACCTGCTTCGCCGGATGCGTCTCCAGCACGGAAAGAGCAGACTGGGTGATCGTTTGGCCGATCTCGTCGATGAGATCGTCAAACGCAGCAAGCTCAAGATCGTCTTCCGAGCGGCTCGGCCGCGGCACAGGCGGGGCATTTCGGACGGCAAGCGTCACTTCGCCCACCACCTCGTCCACCAGGCCAACGATCTCGCCGGCGCGCGCGTCGAGTTCGTCCCATGGGATGCACCGTGTCCCAAGGCCTTCCTGGGCGCGGTGTTCCGCCGGGGTCCGTGCCGCGATGCGGGCGTTGATCGTGAGACCTGAGCGATCATCGCCAAAGATCGTCATGATCCGCACCCGAGCCGGGCGGTCGCCGAGGCCGCGCAGCTCCTCGGCCCGTTCCAGGGCCGCTGCGATCGCGCCGCCGACAGATGTCGTGTCTCCGGTCAAATCACCCTCTCCCATCCCTTGTTGGCCCGAAAAACCGTAGCCGAGTCGGCTTCAACGACGGAGTCATTCCTGGCGCCGATCCGGGTCATTTCGGCCGCTTGGCCAGCGAGGCACGCAATTCGGCACTGGCCTGGAAGGCGCCGGCTTGCGTGGGTTTCCCGGGTTTGAGGCTGGCGGGACCGCTGCCCGTCGGCGGTGGGGTTGGCTTCGATCCGTCGAGCTTGGCGCGCAGCAAGGCCATGATCATCGGCCAGACCGAGAATTTCCCGGCCTTGGCGCGGTCGGTCAGGCTGCGCAGATAGCCGCCGGCGCTGCTGATCTGGTCCGCTTTCTGATGGATCGCAGCGAGCGTGATTGCGGCCTGCTGCTCACCCAGGACCTCCCGCGCGTCGCGCCACGCGCTGGGGCTGATCCCCAGCATCGGCCGGGCAAGCTCCGCGGCGGCCACCAAATCCTTCCAGTGCCGGATTTCGCCGCCTTTGATCAGCCAGCGTATGTTGGGGCAGGCATCCAGCACAATTCCCAGCGGGAGCTCGCGCTTCGGCAAGCGCCGCAGGTTGTGGTTCGCCGCGGCGTTGCCGCCCGCTTCATCTTCCTTCGCCGGCCCTCTTTCAGATTCAGATGGAAGGTCTGGATTTGAATTCTGTATGTGGCGACCAGAATGGGACTCATTGGCGTCCGGATTCTGTGTTTTCGCGAACGTTTCGAGCAGCTCACGGATCTCGCGCCAGAGCGTTTCCATCTCGCCGCCGATGCTTTCCAGGAGCTGTCGTGGTGCAGTCCGTGGAATCCGCCCGGCGATCTCCTGGTAAGCCTGCTGAAACCGCTTCCAATTTCCCGGCACGCCCTCCTCAAGCCCGGCCTCGATCATCTTGACGATGTCCCGGCGCAGGATGGTGAGACGCTCCTTGGCTACGCGGAGCGCCTTCTTCTCGGCCTGCACGGTAGCCGCGAGCGTCTTGTACTCCTCGGCGCGGGCCACCATCGGAGCCAAGTCAAAGCCATAGGCCTGCTCGATCTCTCCGCCCTGCCCCTTGCGCGCATAGCGCTTGCCGTTCGGGCTGTCCCTGCGAATGATCAAACCGCAGTCGACCAGGACGGCGAGATGCCGGCGTAGCGTCGTCGGCGGCATCCCGTTGGCCCGCGCCATCAGCTGCTCGTTGGAGGGCCAGACGATCAACTCGCTGTCAGCCTCGAGCGCGATCTCCGGATGGAATGACAACAGCGCGTGCAGGATCGTGAGCGCACGGTCGGTGGCGCCGAGAACCTGGCGCGCCTCCTTGATGTGCTGAAAGACGTGCCATTTGTGAACAATGGCGGTCTCTGGCTTTGCCTTCGCGGCCAGCTGGCTCGAAATCATGCCAAGCGTCATCGGCCGCCGCCCAAAGGGCGTCGTTGATATGGATTGCGTCATGGTTGTGTCTTTCAGCTTTTAGGCAAAGCGAAAGCGCTCACCAAAACGGTGTCCAACGCCTCGAAGAGGCTCTTGACTGTGATTCGCGGAAGTGAGATTCTCGTTGCCGCCAAACATACGAGAGAGGCTTCCGGGACACTGTTTCGGGGGCCTTTCTTTTTACCGCATGCTACCTCTGTGTTTGTTGCGCCATCGTCCGGCTTCGGCCGAGGCCTCCGCCCTTCCCGCCGCCCAACCAAACCTTGTCATCTGACAAGGTTTGACCGCGCGCCGAAAATCACTCAGTGCCCTCCCGGTCAAAAAATCTTTCCACCAGACCCGGCAGCTCTTCCTCGAGGAAGGCGCCGAACTCAGACGCGTGCTTGTCGGAGACGGTAAGTTTGATATCGCCCTTTGAGAAAGTCGCTTTGCCCAAGACCCTTCCTGCCGGGCTACGCAGCTCGAACTCATTATGAGATCGCGCCGGCGGCTGCCTTACGGCTGCAAAGACGAGCTTGAATCGATCGTCGGAGGGCAGCGTCGAAACCTTGTCAGCTGACAAGGTTTTGCGCACCCGATCCAACGCAGGCGGGTCTTCTCCAATCGCAGTCGCGAGCGCGACCCAGCGGGGCCGGCCCGCCTTCGGCGCCCGGCCTATCGCCTCGATCACCTCGACCGGGACGGCTCGGCAGACCGCCCGGAGGCGAGCAAGCTCCGGGTCGTCGATCGAAAGAGCGGCTCGGATGTCGCGGGGCTTGATCCCGGCCTGATCCATTCGCCACGTGAAAAGCGCGCGCTCGATCCAGCTCAGATCCTGACGTGCCGCGTTCTCGATACCCTGAGCGACGACAAGTTCGCTGTCCGACAGCGCGACAACCGTGGCTTTGACTTTGATGCCGAGATCCAAGGCCGCCCGCCAGCGCCGATGGCCATAAACGACTTGGTACCGGCCATTGGCGATCGGATGCCGCCGGACTTGGATCGGCACCTTCTGGCCTTCTTCGGCGATGAGTTTCTTGAGCGCTTCGAACTCGACCTGGCTGTCATCGGGCAGCCGGTCTGGGAAAGGCGATGGATCGATAGAGGAGGGATCGAGCTCCGAGCCGCCACCGGCGTCGACCAGCGCTTGGAGCCGGTCACGCTCTCCTCGCAACTCCGCCAGCGAACGCTGTGTTGCTCCGATCACCCCGGCTCCAACACGGGCCGGAGGTTGGATCGGCGTATCCGCGCTCGGGGAAGGAGAGGGGCTGGACGGCGCCATCTCGGGCTCGGAGAACGAGCCGAAATTGGCGAGGATCGATCGACCTGAAGGACGTTTATTGGTCATGCGCGCCCCCAAGCCCGAGCGATCAGTGCGAGGATCTGATCATTAACCGCATCAATGGATTCTCGTGCGCGCTTGGTGGTCGCGGCCGAGATGTTGCCCGGTTCCAGCTCATAGAGCGTGCGCTTCGCCAAACCAGCGGTCTCGATGGCTGAGCTTGCGATCGCGGTTGCTGTCAGCACGTCTTCCGTGAACAGGTGCCGAAGCATGGTCACGACCCGGACTTGAGATTGGTCGAAAGGATCGTGCCGGGTCACGACATAGCGAAGGAAGTCCTGCTCCATCGTCGCGCCGGCTTCGCGGATGACCGATATGAGATCGCCCATCATCAGCAAGAACTGGCTCATCGACATGACATCGAGCATTGCAGGGTGGACTGTCACGAGGAGCCCGGTCGCCGCATAGATGGCACCCAACGTCAGGAAGCCGAGCGAAGGTGGCGTGTCGAGGATGATGACATCGTAGGCGTCTTCGACGTCCGTCAATGCGAGGCGCAATCGTTCGAAAAAGATGCTCTCGGAGTCCGCCTGCCGCTTCGACAAATACCGCGGCGTCTCGTGCTCGTACTCCATTACCTCGATATTTCCGGGAATGAGGTCGATACCAGTGAAATAGGTCGGCCGGATGATGTCAGCGATGGGTCGACGCTCGTCGTCGTAGCGCAGGGCCGCATAGATGGTCTCGTTCTGCTGGACATCGATCTCCGGCTGCGCACCGAACATGGCCGACAACGACGCTTGGGGATCGAGGTCGATCGCAAGGACGCGATAGCCCTGGAGAGCCAGATAGTGGGCAAGGTGCGCGCTGGTTGTCGTCTTGGCACTGCCACCCTTGAAATTCGCGACCGCCAGAACCTGCAGATGCTCGCCTGGCCGACGATGAGGCAAGAACCTCAAGGCATCTGCCGGACGCTGAGCGGCAAACAGCTCGCGAAGCTCATTAATCTGCGCGAGCGTATATGCGCGATGGTTGTTCTCCAGCCGGGCGGGAAGGGGGCCTTTCCCTTCGTTCGACATCAACTTGAGAGTCGATTCCGGAATCGAGGTCAGCTTCGAGACCTCATGGGTCATAAAATGCCGTAGACTTTTCTGAGCGTCCGGGGGATACATCTGCTGACGCCTGGCCTGCAGATGTTCAGAGAGCATTCCCGCGTGCCGGATAATCTTGTTGGCGGGATCTTCAATTTGAATATCGGTCCGGGCCTGCGCTTCCATTGCCGATTCATTCCTTCGCTGTCGGCCAGTAGGCGGTTTGCCGCCCTTTGCCCGCTAAAGCTAGGTCACGATTCTCGGCTTTCGTCCAGTCCTTTAAGGTTAACAGATACTTAACGGCGCCTTCTCGCAGCACAACGTAAGCCGCTGATTCGTACTAATTTGCTCAATGTTATCGCGGGCTTATCTTGCAGGCCCAAACGCCGCGATGACGTTTCGTCCCCCCGTTAATCTTACAGTCCAGGCGTATCCTTTTGCCGCCGGATTTCGATCGCCGACAGACCCAGAATCGACGCCCACGAAGCGACTCACGCAACTGGGAGCTCGCCGGCCCCCCGTTAATTCAACAGAGGGTCCGAGCCGCCGCACCATGCTGACTTACCTCCGTTCACGAGAACGCGACGGAGGATTCGGCGAATGCGGGCAATTGCGATTGATGCCAACGAACACGGCGGATTGGGGTCTCTGGTCGATGAGATGCATCAGTTGCGCGCCCGGGTGTTCGCTGGCCGGCTCGGTTGGCGGGTAAAGATTGAGAACGGCCGCGAGCGCGATGAATACGACGCGCTCGACCCGACCTACATCCTGGCCCTGACGGAGCGCGGCGACCTTGCCGGCTGCGCCCGTCTGCTCCTGAGCACGGGCCCAACCATGTTGTCGTGCACCTTCCCGCAAGTGCTCCCGGGGGGGCGGGCCACGGGGCAAATCCACCATGGTCGAGAGTTCGCGCTTTTGCGTCGACACGCGAGGCGAGAGGAGGCCAGGCCGGTTCCTGCGGTCCGACCTGCGCCGCGTTCAGCGCGTCGCTGCGTGAGCGATGGCGGGCGATTGCCATGACCGAACTTCCTTCGCATCCGCGGCTTGTCCGCAAACTCCAGGACGCGCTTGGCGACCAGATCTGCGCCGCGCTCGATGATCCGGCCGTTGTCGAAGTGATGCTCAATCCAGACGGCCGGCTTTTCATCGAACGGCTCGGCCACGGAATGGCAGCGGCCGGAAACTTGCCTGCCGCGACCGCCGAGATCGTTATCGGCAGTGTCGCGCATGCGCTGCAATCGGAGGCCGACGACGAGCGTCCGATCATTTCAGGCGAACTGCCGATCGGCGGTCATCGCTTCGAAGGTTTGCTGCCGCCCGTCGTCGGCGCCCCCACATTCACAATCCGAAAGCGGGCTTCGCGTCTGTTCGATCTCGAGGATTACGTGACGCAGGGCGTGATGACGGCGGACCAGCTCGCGGTCATCCGCAACGCCATCGGATCGCGCCTCAACATCGTCGTGTCGGGCGGCACGGGCTCGGGTAAGACCACACTCGCCAATGCCGTGATCGCGGCGATAGTCGCGCACGCGCCTGAGCACCGCCTTGTCATTCTCGAAGACACGGCCGAGATCCAGTGCGCCGCCGAGAACGCCGTCTCGCTTCACACGAGCGACACGATCGATATGGCGCGCCTGCTCAAGAGTACGATGCGGTTGCGACCCGATCGCATCATTGTCGGGGAGGTACGCGACGGTGCGGCACTCACGCTGCTCAAGGCCTGGAACACCGGCCATCCCGGCGGCATCACGACTATCCACGCCAATAGCGCAATTTCGGCGCTGCGCCGTCTCGAGCAGCTCACGGCCGAAGTCAGTCAACAGCCCATGCGCGAGGTCATCGGCGAGGCGGTCGATCTGATCGTCTCGATCGAACGAACGGATCGCGGCCGCCAGGTCCGCGACGTGCTCCATGTCGAGAGCTTCTCGGCGGGCCAATATCAAACCCAATCCTACGCCCGGAAGGAGGAGCGCCATGTCGCTTAACCGCATGATGATTGTAGGTGCCGGCAGCATGCTGCTCGCACTCGTGATGTTGGATCCAGTTTTCGCGTCGACCAGCGGCGGCGGCAATCTTCCCTGGGAGAGCCCGCTTCAGCAGATCCAGCAATCGATCACGGGGCCCGTGGCTGGCTTCATTGCCCTTGCGGCCGTTGCGGTTGCCGGCGGCATGTTGATCTTCGGCGGCGAGCTGAACGATTTCGCGCGACGCCTCATGTATGTCGTGCTGGTCGCCGGCATTCTCCTCGGCGCCACGCAGATCGTCGCTCTATTCGGCGCAAGCGGCGCGTCGATCGGCGACGTCGCGCCCACGATGCCCATTGGCAGAAGGGCAGGGGATCTCGGTCATGGCTGAGGTCGGCGCCAATCTTCGACGCAATCGAATCCATCGCGCGCTGTCGCGGCCGAACCTGCTGTTCGGCGCAGACCGCGAGCTCGTGCTGCTAACTGGCCTTGCCGCCGTCATCCTGATCTTCGTCGTGCTCACCTGGTACGCCGCAATCCTCGGCGCGGCGATCTGGATCGTTGTCGTCGCGGCGCTTCGGATGATGGCGAAGGCCGACCCGATGATGCGCCGGGTCTATGCCCGTCACATCTCCTATCGGCCTCACTACCGGGCGACCTCGACGCCCTGGCGTCGATACTGAGGTCCGCTCATGGTCGCGCTGCGCTCCTTCCGTCACTCTGGCCCGTCCTTCGCCGATCTCGTGCCATATGCCGGGCTCGTCGCGAACGGGATCGTGCTGTTGAAGGACGGCTCGCTGATGGCGGGCTGGTATTTTGCCGGGCCGGACTCGGAGAGCTCGACCGACGCTGAGCGCAACGAGGTCTCGCGCCAGATCAACACCATCCTGGCGCGCCTCGGCTCCGGCTGGATGATCCAGGTCGAGGCGGTGCGGGTGCCGACCACGGATTATCCGGCGCGGCAGGACTGCCATTTTCCCGATCCGGTGACGCGCGCGATCGACGACGAACGCCGCAACCACTTCGAGCAGGAGAGGGGACATTTCGAGAGCCGCCACGCGATCATCCTGTCCTGGCGGCCGCCCGAGCGTCGCCGCGCGGGTCTCGCGCGCTACATCTATTCCGATGCCGAGAGCCGATCGGCCTCCTATGCTGATACGGCGATCGAGAGCTTCCGCACCTCGATCCGTGAGGTCGAACAGTATCTCGCCAGCGTTCTGTCCATCCGGCGCATGGAAACGCGCGAGATTGAGGAGCGCGATGGCACGCGCATAGCGCGCTACGATGAACTGTTCCAGTTCATCCGCTTCTGCATCACCGGCGAGAATCACCCGATCCGCCTGCCGGACATCCCGATGTATCTCGACTGGCTGGCTACGGCCGAGCTCCAGCACGGCCTGTCGCCGATGGTCGAGAACCGCTTTCTCGGCGTCGTGGCGATCGACGGCTTTCCAGCCGAGAGCTGGCCGGGAATCCTCAATTCCCTCGATCTGATGCCGCTAACCTACCGCTGGTCGTCGCGCTTCATGTTCCTCGACGACCAGGACGCGCGGCAGAAGCTCGATCGCACCCGAAAGAAGTGGCAGCAGAAGGTCCGCCCCTTCATCGACCAGCTCTTCCAGACGCAAAGCCGCTCGATCGATCAGGATGCGGCCGCCATGGTGGCTGAGACCGAGGATGCGATCGCGGAAGCCTCTTCGCAACTCGTCGCCTATGGCTATTACACGCCGGTCATCGTGCTGTTCGACGAGAGCAGCGCGCGCCTGCAGGAGAAGGCCGAGGCGGTCCGTCGCCTGATCCAGGCCGAAGGTTTTGGCGCGCGCATCGAAACGCTGAACGCGACGGAAGCCTTCCTCGGCAGCCTGCCGGGCAACTGGTACGCCAACATCCGCGAGCCGCTCATCAACACGCGTAACCTCGCCGACCTGATCCCACTCAATTCGGTGTGGTCGGGCAATCCGACCGCGCCATGCCCGTTCTATCCTCCGGGCTCCCCGCCGTTGATGCAGGTCGCATCCGGCTCCACACCCTTCCGGCTGAACCTGCATGTCGACGACGTCGGCCATACGTTGGTGTTCGGGCCGACGGGTTCCGGCAAGTCGACATTGCTCGCACTGATCGCTGCGCAGTTTCGGCGTTATGCCGGTGCGCAGATCTTCGCCTTCGACAAGGGCCGTTCAATGATGCCGCTGACGCTGGCCGCCGGCGGCGACCACTACGAGATCGGCGGCGATGACCTCGACGGTGCGGCGGCGCTCGCGTTCTGTCCATTATCGGACTTGTCAACGGACACAGATCGGGCCTGGGCGGCAGAATGGGTGGAGACGCTCGTTGCCGTGCAGGGCGTCTTGATCACGCCCGATCATCGCAACGCCATCTGGCGGCAGATCGGCCTGATGGCCGAGGCGCGCGGACGATCGCTGTCGGATTTCGTGTCGGGCGTGCAGATGCGCGAAATCAAGGATGCGTTGCATCACTACACCGTCGACGGTCCGATGGGTCAGCTGCTCGATGCCGAGAGGGACGGCCTGCAGCTCGGATCGTTCCAGACCTTCGAGATCGAGCAGCTGATGAATATAGGCGAGCGCAATCTCGTCCCGGTCCTGACCTATCTGTTCCGGCGAATCGAGAAACGGCTGACCGGCGCGCCAAGCCTGATCATTCTCGACGAGGCCTGGCTGATGCTCGGCCATCCCGTCTTCCGCGACAAGATCCGCGAATGGCTGAAGGTGCTGCGCAAGGCCAACTGCGCGGTGCTGCTCGCCACGCAGTCGATCTCGGATGCCGAGCGCTCCGGCATCATCGACGTGCTGAAAGAGAGCTGCCCAACGAAGATCTGCCTGCCGAACGGCGCGGCGCGTGAGCCCGGCACGCGCGAATTCTATGAGCGCATCGGCTTCAACGAGCGGCAGATTGAGATCGTCGCGACCGCGGTGCCCAAGCGCGAATACTACGTCGCTTCGCCAGAAGGCCGTCGCCTCTTCAACATGTCGCTCGGCCCTGTCGCGCTCTCCTTCGTCGGCGCGTCCGGCAAGGACGACCTGAAGCGCATCCTGGCGCTGAAGAAGGCCGAGGCCAATTGGCCCGTTCACTGGCTCAAGGAAAGGGGAATCGGCCATGCCGAGTCGCTTCTCGCCGTTTCGTAGGGCGCTCATCGTCGCCATCATCATCGGACCACCCGCCGTGGGTCCGGCATTGGCCGGCGCCGCGGCCGGCGGCTCCACCGAATTCACGCAGATCCTTAACAATGGCGAACTGGTGAGCCTCGTCGGCCATTCCACGACGCAGATCAACAACCAGATTCAGCAGATCTTGCAGCTCGCCCAGCAGATTCAGAACCAGCTCAGGATCTACGAGAACATGCTGCAGAACACGGCCCAGTTGCCTTCGCATGTCTGGGGGCAGGTGGAGAACGACCTCAAGCAGTTGCAGAACATCGTCAACCAGGGCCAGGGCATGGCGTTCTCGATGGGCAACATCGACGACGTGCTCAAGCAGCGCTTTCAGAGCTACGCGCAGTTCAAGACCAATCTGCCAAACGGCGCGAGCTTCGGTTCGACCTATCAGACGTGGTCGACGACGAACCGCGACACGATCTCAAGCACGCTGCAGGCGGCGCGGCTCACCTCCCAGCAATTCGCGACCGAGAGCTCGACGATGGCGCAACTCCAGACGGCCTCCGAGAGCGCCGACGGACAGATGAAGGCGCTGCAGGTCGGCCATGAGATCGCCGCGCAGGAAGTCGCCCAGATGCAGAAACTACGGGGTCTCGTCGCGCAGCAGACCACGATGATGGCGACCTGGTTCCAGTCCTCGCAGGCGAGCAAGGATCTGTCGCAGGCCCGCCGCGAGCAGTTCTTCAAGGCAACAGCGCCAACGACCACCGGCGGCCAGACCATGGAGCCCCGTTGGTGAGACCGTCCACGATCATCATCGTCGTTATCGCGATTGGCGCCTGCGCTGCAGGGGCCTGGCTGGTCTTCGCGCCGCGCGCGCCGGTGCCGGCACAGGGCGCGGCATCGCGCACAAGCGACTTCTTCAAACCCCCGCAGGACTACAAGACGTCCGGCGGCCAGCAGATGAAACCGCGTTGGTAGAGGAGGGGGCGGGGATGCGTGGGATTAAACCAGGGCTCGCTCTGATCATTGCGATCGGCATTGTCGTGGCTGCGCATCCTGCCTTGGCGCAGCAGGACGGCAGCGTTCTCACGACGCTTCAAAATTCGGTGACGACGGCCGCGAAGGGCTGGCAGACGACCGTCATGCAGGCGGCGAGGTCGTTGTTCTGGATCCTCGCGGGCATCGAGGTCGGCCTTGCCGCGGTCTGGCTCGCCATTCAGACCGCCGCCCTCGACGCCTGGTTCGCCGAGATGGTGCGGCGGATCATGTTCATTGGCTTCTTCGCCTTCGTGCTCGACCAGGGACCGAATTTCGCGAAAGCGGTCGTCGACAGCCTCTATCAGATCGGTGCTGGCGGCGGCTCGGCATCGCCCGCGGATGTGTTCAACGCGGGTCTCAAGGTCGCCTCCGCGATGTCGCATAACGCGCAGTTCGGCCTCTTCCAGGACAATGCGCTGGCGATTGCCTCAGTATTCGCGATGGTGATCGTGGTGATCTCCTTCTCGCTCGTTGCGGCGATCTTCGTGGCGGTGATGGTCGAGATGTATGTCGGTCTGCTCGCCGGCATGATCATGCTTGGCCTCGGCGGCTCGTCCTTCACCAAGGATTTTGCCATCCGCTATCTGGTCTACGCGTTCTCCGTCGGCATGAAGCTCATGGCGCTGGTAATGATCGCCAAGATCGGGTCCGACGCCTTGCTGAACCTCGCCAACCAGACGGGCACCGGCAACGACGCCTTTGTCGGGACGCTGGCGATCGGTGGCATCTCCGTCGTCGTCTTCATCATCTCGATCTACGTGCCGAATATCGTACAAGGCGTCGTGCAGGGCGTCTCCGTCGGCAGCGGCATGGAAGTGGTGAAGCATGCGGGACAGGCGGCGAGCTTCGCGGCTAGCGGCGCCAGCCTCGCCCTGGGAGGCGCGAGGGCAGGGGCAGCCGGGTTCAGCGCCGCGCGGGCCGACGGCGCCTCGTTTGGCGCAGCCGCCCTCAAGGCCATGACGCAAGGCATCGGCTCGGCGGGCGGCGCGCTCGCCTCCGCCGCGCGCGACCAGGCCATCGGCGCGCCAGGCTCCTTCGGTACGTCGACGCTCGGCCTCGCCAACGCCAAGCTCGATCAGCGGCGCTCGCAGCGACAATCGACTGGAAAGACTTGAGCCGATTCAACCCAATAGGTGATCAGTGGAGACCCTTTCTCGAATGGCCGCGCGCAATCCGCCCGACAACCCCTATCTCGCCGCCCGACAGGAATGGAACGAGCGCTACGGCTCCTACGTAAAAGCGGCCGCGACGTGGCGCACCATCGGCATTGTCGCCATGGTGATGGCGGTGATCGGCTTCGCCTACGCGTTGTTCCAGAGCACGCAGGTCAAGCTCGTCCCGTATATCGTCGAAGTCGACAAGCTTGGGACCGCCTTGAGCGCCGGCTATCCGCAGCAGATCGAATATGCGGATCCGCGGGTGGTGCGCGCGACGCTCGGAAGCTTCGTCTCGAACTTCCGATCGGTGACGCCCGATGCGGTCGTGCAGAAGCAATATATCGATCGGACCTACGCGCTGCTGCGGACCTCCGATCCCGCCACGCAGAAGATCAATGATTGGTTCCGGAGCAACTCGCCGTTCGAGAAGGCCAAGACGACGACGGTCGCCGTCGAGGTCAACAACATCGTCGCTCTGTCCAACCAGTCCTATCAGATCGACTGGACTGAATTCGAGCGCGACAGGAAAGGTAAGGAAACCGGCGAGCACCGCTTTCGCGGCATCGCCACTGTCACGCTGACTCCGCCCCAGGACGAGCAGACCATCCGGCTCAATCCGATCGGTCTCTACCTGCGCGATTTCGACTGGACGGCGCAACTATGAAAGGGGCGGGGACGCCGATGCACCCAAACATGATCAGACTTCATACATGCGTTGTTCTCGTGGCATCCGCCTTCGGCTTGCTGCTTGCCAATGTCAGCGCACACGCGCAGGCAATGAACGCCAAGGAGCGAAAGGGCACAAGAATTTCGAGCCAGTGGCGCGGATCGACCGGCCTTGTGACGCGCGGAAAGGACGGCAAGGTCGTCTTCCTGTTCGGCGAGGTCCAGCCCTCCGTCGTCTGCTCGCCGCTCGAGGTCTGCGACATCGAGCTCGAGGCCGGTGAGGTCGTGCGCGATGTGCTGGTTGGCGATACCGTACGCTGGAAGGTCGAACCGGCGACGTCCGGAGCGGTCGGCGGACAAGCCATCCACCTGATCGTCAAACCGTCGGAGCCAGGGCTCGTCACCTCGATGGTGGTGACGACCTCGCGGCGAACCTATCACATCCAGCTCAAGTCGAATGCGACCCAATACATGGCGCGCGTCGGCTTTGAATATCCAGAGGATGTCGGCGTCCGCCTCGCGGACGTCAACGCGCGCATTGGCGCCGACACGATTCCAGGCGCCGGTGTTCCCGCCGAGCAGTTGAGCTTCGCCTACAGCGTGAGCGGCAACGCGTCCTGGCGGCCAACGCGCGTCTACAGCGACGGCGTGAAGACCTACATCCAGTTTCCATCGTCGCTCTCGGGCCAGGATGCACCGGTCCTGTTCGTCGTGTCGGGCGGTCAGAACCGCATCGTCAACTATCGGCTGAAGGGCGACATGATGGTGGTCGACTATCAGATCGACACCGCCATTCTGGTCTCCGGCGTTGGCTTTTGGAACCAAGACAAAGTGACGATCCGGAGGGGAGGTTGATGATGCGCCAGCTCTCCTCGATGCCTCGGCTTGTCCTTCTCTCCGTGCTCAGCCTGCCGCTCGCCGGCTGCGCGACCTTCGGCGGCGGCGGCGCCCTGGTGGCGAGCTCGGCGCCATCAGATCTGTCCAGTCCCGCGGCTTCTGCGATCGCCGGCGACATGGTGACGAAATTTGCCGAGCAGGTCGGGCCCGGCGATCGCACCATCATCCTAAAGCCCGACGGCACGCCCTTCGGCCAGGCGCTGGAGACGTCGCTCAAGAGCTGGGGATATGCGGTCGCGACCGATCAGAAGACCAAGGGCGAGAAGACCATTCCACTCGCCTATGTGATCGAGTCCTACAACGGTCAGGTCCTGGCGCGCTTGTCGACCGGCAGCGTCGAGCTCGGCCGTGCTTATAGCGCAACCGCCGCTGGCGCATCGCCGGCCAGCCCGCTCTCCGTTATGCAGCGCGGGTAAAGGGGGTCATCATGGCGCAATCGCTGAAGCTCGGCGGCGCTCCGGAGGGAGCGGAGGGCAGGGGAATCCGTCGCCTGAACCGGCTGCCGATCATCGTCGCCATCGTGCTGGTGATCGTGTTCTTCGCTGTCATCTTCTACGGCTTGACCTCGCGCGGTCTGTACTTCCGTCGCGAGGCCGGCATCGACACCGCCTCATCGAACTCGGCATCGACTTATGCCGATCAACTGAAGAAGGGCGTCGCTAACGGAATCATCGGCGATCAAGAGGCACAGACCTTTCAGCCGGCACCCCCGCAGCCGGACAGACGAAAGCCGGCAGGCAATCCCTTCTCCGGCCGACAACAGACCGAGGCGGCGGCCGGCCCGCAGCTCGAACCCGACGCACTATGGCGGGCGCGTCTCGAGCGCGAGGCGCAAGAACAATATCTGCGCGAGCGGCAACGCCAGCGTATGGCCCGCGTGCAGGCCAACGATGCCGCCTATGACTCACCGCTCGCCGTCAATGTCAGCAAGCTGCAAACATCGAGCGCACCCGTGAGCAATGCACCACAATCAACAACGACGACGCCACGCGGTCTTACAGGCGGCGCGTCCGACCTTTACGCGGCGGCGCTGCGTGCCGGCTTTGGCATGCAGAACATCGATCCGAACGGGCAAGCGGCGAAAGAGGATTTCTTCAACGCGGACCTCAAGAAACTCGGCTACCTACCCAACAAGGTGGTCGCGCCGACATCCGCCTACGAATTGAAACGCGGCTCCGTCATTCCAGCGACGCTGATCACCGGCATCAATTCCGATCTTCCCGGGCGCATCACCGCCCAGGTCAGCCAGAACGTCTACGACAGCGCCACAGGGCATCAACTGCTGATCCCGCAGGGCGCCAAACTGTTGGGACGGTACGATTCCAAGATTTCATTCGGGCAAAGCCGCGTCCTTGTCGTCTGGACTGACATCATCTTCCCGAACGGCTCGACGTTGCAGATCGGAGGCATGGCAGGCACGGACGCGGAAGGCTATGGTGGCTTCAATGATCAGGTCGACAATCATTATTTCCAGGTGTTCGGCTCGGCGATCCTCATTGCCGCGATCGGTGCGGGCATCGATATGTCGGTGCCGGCGAGCTCGCCGTATTCATATCGGCAGACACCCGCAGATGCCGCGCGAAACAGCTTTGCCGAGACCTTTGGCCGGGTCGCCGAACAGACGATTAGCAAGAACCTGAACGTCCAGCCCACACTGGAGATTCGACCGGGCTATGTGTTCAACGTCCTCGTCGACCAGGACATGGTTTTCCCCGGCGCTTACCACGGATAGGACTTCGAAGATGAACAATCAGTCGGCGGCCCCAGGAGGGCGTCGGGATCGTGACAAAGGGGCTGCTCGGCGGGAGGAGCGGACAATGGTCGAACAGCAATGCTCAAACGCGGCCTCGGCGCGCTCGCGCTTACCGCATTCGCCTTTCTGATCATCTAGGGACCTGGAAAAGCGATAAGCCGGTCACGGATTCGGCCCGAAAGCTCATGATCCGCCAGGCGGCGGCCTTCGAGCCCGTCGCGGAAACACCCGCCGCACCGGTCACCACGGCATCCATTCCGGTCGCACCTATCTCAGCCACGCCGACGGCCCCCGCGCCGGTTCCCGACCAGATGCTCGAAAGCGCGCGGCGCGCACCGGTGCTGGCCTATAATCGGCCGGTCGCATCGGGACGTTCGGCCCGCAACGACCCGACCGGAGGTGTCTCCGTGAATCCCTATGATTTCGGGCGGGCCGAGCCACGCAATGAGCTTGCCGACAAGCTCAAACCCACGGCCATCGAGGGCGTGCGGGCGGCGCGGCTGACCAATCGCAATCTTCTGGTTACCCAGGGAACATCAATCCCTTGCGTGCTCGAGCCCGCAATGTCGTCGGATGTGGCCGGCTTCGTCTCCTGCGTCGTGCTGCGCGACGTGATGTCGGATTCCGGCAACGTTGTGCTCATGGAAAAGGGCACGCAAGTCGTTGGCGAATATCGCGGCAATGTCCGGCGCGGCTCCAAACGGATGTTCGTTCTATGGGCTCGCGCCAAGACGCCGACAGGTGTCATCGTGGCGCTGGCCTCCCCCGCCACGGATGCGCTCGGTCGCGCAGGGTTCGACGGCGACATCGACACGCACTTCTGGGAGCGCTTCGGCTCGGCGCTATTGCTGTCAATCGTCGGCGATGCCTCTTCGATCGGGCGCCAGCAACTGCAAGACGGCTCGATCCAGATCAACAACACGGCTTTCGCTAACTAACGGACAGTAGTTTCGCTAAATCGCGGACAGCGTGGCGGCGCTGGCTTTTGGTTGCCTGGTTGTTGAAGTCAATTTATGCGGTTCTGGAGAAGAACTATCCGCCAGCCCTGGCCAGGCTGTACCGTGCTGAGCGCATTGCCAAGCTTTTTTTGCGATCTCCGCGTTCGTGTTCTGGAATGCGCAGTACAGTCCCAATCAGGATGGCGAAACTCATTTGAACAGGTTTGAGTGTGACCAACTGTATGGCCTCCCATAGCGTCGCCTAGCCTGCCCCAGTCATCGCGTCGGCCTCAAAAATGGCAGCGGAGGAATTCCTTCGAAAGCTATACGTTGGCATAGCCAAAGCTCCGGATCCTCCGCCAGCGAGATTTTGGAGCCACTAGGACTCACCTTGACGGACGACCTGTGAGATGGGGGTGCGGCCCTGGAGTTAACCCCACGTGCTATAGCCTATCGCTAGGATCGTCCGCCGCGGCCAGAACCGGCATTACGAAAAAACACATGCAGTGGACCGGCGCCTTGGCGGCTGACCAGGCCGCCTCGACCAGCATGGCGCGCGCATGACTGCGGCCGATCTTGCTAATACGGCCGTGATGGGCGGCTCCCAGTGGCGACTTGCCGCACCCGCGGGTTCAGCCCGACATAGCTCACCAGCTTCTGCGCGCTGTTGAACCGGCTGATGTCGCCGATCGCCGCCACGATGCCGGCGGCGACCGCCAGATTCACGCCAGTGATCGTCATCAGTCTGTTGACCGCGGAATCCTCAATTGCGTCCTGCGCGATGTCGCGGTCGAGCAGGGCAGATCTTCCGCAGCCGGTCAAGCTCACGGACGTGCCGATCGATGGCCGCTCGCTCATCGTCCGGCAACTTGTGAGTGGCCAACCACGCCCGGCCGCGGGCGTTGAAAAGATCGGCATGTGGACACTTCGGGATCAAGTGTGCGTGCAGGATCGAATGCACCTCGTCCTGGAGCCGCGTGCGATGCCGCACGACCTGGTAGCGCCGTGCCACCAGTCTGCGCTTGCGTTTGGTCTTCGCGTCAGGCGTCCAGATCTGCGGCAGGTATCCGCCGCCTGCAGACTGGCGAGCGTGCCAGCATCGATCTTCTCGGTCTTGACGTAGGCCTGGGCGATCGCCTTCACCTGCAACGGATTAGCGATGATCACCCGCGCCACAAATGGCGCCAGCACTCGCGAGACCGCCATGCTGTTGCCGGTCGCTTCGAGCACAACTTCTCACTGGCCAACAGGGTCTTGCCAAATCCCTGCAGCGCAGTCCGCGTCATCAATGCGGCGTGCATGTCGAAGCCTGCCGTTCTCCCAACAATTTCCCGAAGGTTCGCTGGACATCAATACCAATCAGCGTCGCATTCGCGTCTCTGCCAGACACATGACGGGAGCTGCGGGCGACACGACAACTACGGATTCGCGCTCTCGGCGCAACCGGGCGAGTCGCAGAGGCGGCCAGCTACTGACGCGAGCTCTTGGCCAATCGTGTGTATCGGCCTGCCCGCACCGTGCTCCCGGTGGCTCTGTCCCGATGGTCGCACCATACGCCACGATGTTGCACACCGCAGCGGAACGTTGGCACCGAGACATCTCATACCGATTACCAACCCCATCGAGAGCACTTCGCACCGTGCGGCACAGAACGGTGCGCGGCTCGTTGTCGCGCAAGCTGGTGATCGCCGCATCAAAAGCCTGGCGGCGGCTCAAAGGCACAAATCAGTTGCCGAAGCTGATCGCGGGTGTCAGATTCAATGACGGCATCGAGGTCATCCAATGCCGGCAAACGACGTCCCCCGGATCACCTCGTCACCCAAAATCCCGCATAGCTCGCTGTGTGTGAAGGCGGCGGCAAGGACGAGGGCCTCGAAAACCTGTGAGTGTGTACAAGCGGGGCGACTCGAAGCCAGAGCCGAAGACGTTCGAGTTCGGACGGCGGATGACGATGAGGCGTGGGGCAGTCAGCCGGTTGGACTGACAGACGTTCAGATAGGGCGCGGTTCGGCTGAAGTGCCGGGCTGCCCTTTAACTATCGTGCATTGTGATTCCCGTGCAGCCCGCCTCAGGCGACTGTTCTCCACTGGTACGTTTGGCGAACGCAATGCGAACCAGGTGTTCCGCCCGGCGAACACCCTCGCGGCAACGCCAGATGGTTTGGAGGACAACTGTCAGTCTCGCAGGGAACTTAGCAAATGGAACTGCTAAGCTCACAACGTTTGTTCCGCACGGGAGTGCTGCACGATGGGTGACGAGTCCCGTACCGAAACTCTCCGCAAAATGACTGAGCACCAGATCGAAGCTGTTGCGGCGGCTATCTGTGAAGGCAAGAGCGCCGTCGAAGCCGCATGCCGTCTGGAGTGGCTTACCCGTCAACTGGTGCGGGAAGAGGTGCCTCCGAGGAAAGGCGCCTTGCGGCGGGCTGACCTGAGCTGGGAATTCCTTATTAGAAGCCGCCCTCCGTCTCAGCCAACTTCCGGAGCGTGCAGAGGTCAACACGTCCGTCTGATGGAGTATCAATGTAGTCTATATCTACTCCCGGTCTGTCAAGACACTCCGCTTTACACACGGCTTCTCCTGCGCTCAACCTTTGAACCGAAAAATACTTCCGGCTAAACCCGGTTCGATGACATCTAATAGTGTAGGGCACGGATCCCACTCCGTTGAGAGCGACAGTATATCCATCTTCCTGTAACAGTGCGGCCGACCATTTTTGGTAGGTCCTTGGGGGCGCGTTTGCGTCGCGATCACCGAGGCTCTCGAGCTTCAAACCGACATTCTGAAATAGAATTATGAATCCTTTCCAATCCAGAGTTCCAGTGCATCAAAAGTGATGGTGTGGAACGGCCCTTCGAACCGGCATCAAAAGTGCCTAACGTGGTCGCGTTGAGAAGCGCCACAAAGGAAGGACCGTTCCATGGAGAAGATTATCACAGTGGGTTTGGATTTGGCTAAGTCGATCTTTCAAGTTCACGGCATAACCGAAAGCGGGAAAGTTCTGGTTCGCCGCACGTTGCGACGATCGCAGGTGCTGCCTTTCTTTCGCGGACTTCCCTCCTGCTTGGTGGGTATGGAGGCCTGCGCAAGTGCGCATCACTGGGCGCGCGAGATCGCCGCGCTGGGGCACTCGGTCCGCATGATGCCGCCAGCCTACGTGAAGCCCTACGTCAAACGAAATAAGACCGACATGGCGGATGCAGAAGCCATTTGTGAGGCGGTCACCCGGCCGACGATGCGGTTCGTACCGATGAAGACTGCCGAACAACAAGCAGCCGGCATGATCTTGCGAGCGCGAGAGATGCTGATGAGACAGCGGAGTCAGACTGCAAATGCTCTGCGCGCTCATATGGCCGAATTGGGCATTGTCGTGGGGACAGGCATGGCAAGCATCACGAAACTTCTGGGGCTGCTCCGGGACAGGGAAGACGATAGGATCCCCGCTACCGCCCGCTTTGCCCTGATCCACTTCGCTGAACAAATTGAGCTACTTACCACCCGTATAGAGAAACTCGATAAGGAGATTTTGGTTGCCGTCAGAAAAGATCCCGACGCGAGGCGTCTGATGAGCATTCCCGGTGTCGGTCCTCTCATCGCAGCTACCGTTCGGACATCGGTCTTGGATGCTCGTTGCTTTGCGACTGCACGAGATTTTGCGGCTTGGATGGGGCTGACGCCGAGGGCACAGTCGAGCGGCGGGAAAGAACGGCTCGGCGCGATATCGAAGCGCGGAAATCGGCAACTACGGACACTCTTAATCGTCGGTGCGACCTCTATCATCAAGCTTGCTAAACGAGGTTTGAAAGTCCCGCTCTGGGGTTCGGACCATGCTGCAACGACGGCCGGTCAAGGTCGTATCCGTGGCGCTTGCCAATAAGATTGCGCGCACCATTTGGGCGTTGCTAGTCAGAGGCGGCATCTATCAGGCGCCGGCTGCAATGCTGAAATCCTAATCTTAAGAGCTCATCGGCGGAAGAGGAGAGCTGCCGAGGAGGCAAGGTGCAATCTGGATGAACACTGAATGACGACATTCCCGGTAGCAGTCAGACCGCCTGACTCACTGCGCTTCGAGCGCGCGAAATTGATTGGGCGATTGCTTCCGCGGATATCATCGTGGCCAGCGGCCAGGTGCCGCGTTCACAGGCCGAACATATGACCGCACCGTCATCTCTTGTTCAACCAGAGAAAGATCTTGCAGCCCGGGCCGTTCCACATATGAGTCAGAGCGCATTGCCTCATCAAGAATGTTACCGGAGAACTGACCGTCAGGGTTGGGGCGGCGATACCGAATCGGATCGGTGTCGCCGATGGCAGGACGGATCAGCATGGGTGCGCGGCGCGAGCTCACGGCG